>JAYTBF010000283.1:0-8100 GCA_043737175.1 Burkholderiales bacterium | reverse complement strand
TTCCACCGAGACGCGTAGTTTGGCGCTGTCGCACGGCAGTCGTGTGTTACTCGAACGTGCCGGTGCCTGGCAAGCCGATTTGGCGCCAGCTGAGATTCATACCATCCACACATCCCAGCAGAATGGATTTGGCCGCGTTAGGTTATCCCGTGACGACGCAGACGTGCCGGCGCTGGGGTATGTTGTTGGTTATGCCGCGTTGCAGGGTGCGCTCGATTCGGCGCTGGCAAAAGCCGGCATTGCCGTGACCTATGGAGCACGGGTCGAAAGCATCACGCCAAATGGCCCTACTGCTGAGCACGCGAATATTCAATACACGATTGGCAATGAAACCTGTTCCGCGCAAGCTGAGATTTTGGTATTGGCGGACGGTGGCGCGAATCTCGACAAGTTGCCGACCATCACCACCACCGAGAAAGATTACGGCCAATCGGCGATGTTGGCGACCGTGCAGACCGACCGGCCGCATCAAAATATCGCCTACGAACGATTCACGCCGGACGGACCGTTGGCACTGTTGCCTTATCAAAATGAAAACGAATACGCCATGGTATGGGTGGCACAACCCGATCGTATCCAAACGTTGATGGCCTTGGATGAGGCCGAAGTCCGTGCGCAATTCCAACGTCATTTTGGAAGCCGCGCCGGGCAGTTTTTGTCGCTGACCAAACGCCGCAGTTATCCGCTGCGTCTTCGTCAGGCCAGTGCGCGTGTCGTCGGCCATTTGGCCATTATCGGCAATGCCGCGCAGGCGATGCACCCGGTCGCCGGGCAGGGATTTAATTTAGGTTTGCGGGACGCCCACACCCTGGCTGGACTGCTGGCTGAACATCCCGTGTCGACCGTGTTGACCGACTATAACAGCGCCCGTCAAATTGACGTGTCGCGCGGGGTTGGTTTTACTGATTTATTGGCGAGTGTGTTTTTAGCGGACGCTGCCACCTTGCGTATGCCGCGCGGTTTGGCGATGGCGGCCGTTGATATGTTGCCGTTCGCACGGCGAATGTTGGCGCGCCGGATGTTGTTTGGTGTGCGCACATGAAATCAATTCGTGAGCAGATTGTGATCATCGGTGGCGGACCGGTGGGGCTGAGTTTTGCGTTGGCGGCCGCCCGATTGGCGGGCGTGGACGTGACGATTATCGAAAAAAATCCATTGCCGGACCCAAAAATTTCAGCGATTGCGCCAGTTGATTCAACGCGTTTTGACCACCGCGTATATGCTTTGTCACCATCCACAGTCACATTTTTGACAGAGCTGGGCGTTTGGCAGCATATGCCGCCCGCGCGCTGTACGCCGATTGATACCATGCGGGTATTTGCGGATGAAGAATCGGCAACAGTCTTACCCGCGTTCACCTTCGACGAGGGGGTGCCGCTGGCGCATATTATTGAATTGCAAACGTTGATGGCTGCGCTGGTGGCGAAGGTGGTGGCATCCAATATTCGGCTGATTGTTGGTGATACGCCACTGGAAATCAAAGCGGCAGGCGCCAATCAAGCCGGGCAGAAAATCACCCTGGCTTCGGGCGAAGTCATTGACGCCACGTTGTTGGTTGGCGCAGACGGGCGGGCGTCACAGGTGCGGCGATCGGCTAATATTGATGTGACTGAAAAAGACTACGACAGTGATGCCATCGTCGCCAATTTTCACACTGAAATTGCCCATGGAAACACGGCCCGACAATGGTTTTCCAACGACGGGGTGATGGCTTATCTGCCACTTCCACAAAATCAAATTTCTATTGTTTGGTCGACTTCACGCCTTAACGCACAACGTTGGCAGGCGATGGGGGATGATGAATTTTGTGCTGCCGTAGGTGCAGCAGGCCAACATTCATTGGGCAAATTAACACTGGCCAGTCGCCGTGACGCCTTGGCGCTCAAACGAATTCAGGCGTTGCAGTGGGTGCAGCCCGGATTAGCCTTGATGGGCGACGCAGCGCATGCCATTCACCCGCTCGCCGGTCAGGGGGTCAATCTTGGTTTTGGTGATGCACAGCAGCTGGCGGCCGAGTTGGCTGGAAAAAGCGCACTATCGTCGGTTGGTGATTTGGCGGTGTTGCGGCGGTATGCGCGTAAACGGATAGAATCTGCCGCTCTTATGGCCGGGACGACCGATTATCTGCAAGGCCTTTTCAAACGTCATGATGCTGTGGCAAAGTGGTTGCGCCACGATGGATTTCAGTGGTTTGATCGAATTTCGGTTGCCAGGCGTATGGTGGCTCAATATGCCCTACGGGCCTAAACTATTCTCCGCATTGGCGGTCAACTCAATATGGAAAGTCGCAACCCCCATGTTTATTTCCAGTACGCCCAACCAGCGGATGTTGTCGCGTTATTTGTTTCCCCCTGGCCAATCTTGCCCGACCCGAACTAATTTTTACCGAAAAGTGGATGTGATGAAAAAAATATTGATCGCCCTGGCGGCTGCGTTGTTCACTATTTCCTGTGGTGTTCAGGCGAATACAGATGATGTAAAAAAAGAACTGGCAAAAAAATTTCCAGATCTAAAAACAGAGCAGGTCACCAAATCTGGCTATAGCGGGTTATATGAGGTATTTACCGGCACGGAAATTTTTTACACTGATGACAAGGTGACTTTTATTGTGACGGGCAGCGTCATTGACACCGCGTCGCGGGTGAATGTCACCGAAGCACGCTTGAACAAACTCACCGCCATCAAATTTGACGACTTGCCGTTTGAAAATGCGATCAAGATGGTGCGCGGTGATGGCTCTCGCCGCATTGCAATCTTTGAAGACCCGTTATGTGGCTACTGCAAAAAATTCGAAGCGGATCTGAACACGATTGACAATATGACCGCCTATGTATTTTTGTACCCGATCCTGGCGCAGGACTCAACCACCAAATCCAATGCTATTTGGTGTGCAAAAGATAAACTTGTCGCCTGGCAGGACTGGATGCTGCGTAATACCGCCCCGGCACCGGCTGCGGCAGATTGCAAGACGCCTATCGAACAAAACGTGGCGCTCGGTCGAAAATTGCGTGTGAATGGGACACCCGCGACGTTTTTTGAAGATGGCGAGCGCATTTCCGGCGCGCTGCCAAAAGAAACCATCGAAGCAAAAATGGTCGCCGCCCGCCAGCAAGCCACCAGCGTAAAGCCAGCCGTTTTGCCAACTGCGCCCGCCAAAAAATAGCCGGTCAGCTGATTAAGGTGAGGGTGGCGGTCGCAACCGCCCCCGCCCCTCACTTTCCGGTCGAAAGTCCGTTTCAATTACCCGTACGACGTTATCGAGGCGTTGACGCTGACTGGGATGACGGCGCATTGGGATTGTAGTCATTCGGTAACAACACCCACTTCATGCCGTTTTGTTTCATGCGTCCGGCCAGTGCGCCGGCTTCGTCGCCGAAGCCCCAGTAAAAATCCACCCGTACCCCACCGGCGATGGCACCACCCGTATCTTGTGCAACCATCAGACGATTAAGCGGCTGCTTGGAATTGGGAAACGTCGTCGATAAAAATACCGGGACACCGAGCGGGATGACACGCGCATCAACCGCGATGGAGCGCCCGGCTGTTAGCGGTACACCCAGGGTGCCGATTGGGCCGGTGCCGTCCGCGGAAATTTCTTTAAAAAAAACGTAGCTGGGATTGGCATTCATGAACTGCTGAACTTTTCTTGGGTTACGTTCCGCCCAATTCTTGATCCCCTGCATCGAAGCACGTTCGGCGCGTAACTCCCCGCGTCGGATTAATAACCCGGCAATGCTGCGAAATGGGTGGCCATTTTGGTCCGCATAACCAACCCGCATACGACCGCCATCGGCAAATTGAATCTGACCGGACCCTTGAATGTGCAAAAAAAACAATTCGACGGCATTGTCGACCCAGGCAATTTCAAGTCCACTTAATGGTGACTTTTCCGGATTGGTCCCCTCTATATCCGCCCGATCGTAATACGGCACTAACTTATTGCCGACAATGCGTCCACGCAGCCGCCGATGTTTTAAGTCGGGATAAATATCGCTCAGCTCTACCGATATCAAATCTTGGGGCTGGGCAAGAACCGGATAGCGAAACGTCTTGGTGCGGGTGCGTGAGCCCATCAGCAGCGGCTCGTAGTAACCCGTCACTGTGCCGGTGGTCGAGTCGTCCGCATTCAGGACTTGGAACGGTTGAAATTTTTGTCGAAAAAAATCCGACGCGTCCTGCCGGGTAAATTTTTTGGTGACCAGATCACTGGCGACGGTGCAAACAGTTTCCCATTCGTTGCGCGATTTTAAAACGCTGCACCCCTGCTCGAATGCCGTTAGTGCTTCGCTGGGGTCGTCGGACTCCCAATCGACAAGTTGCGTCCAAGCGGCTTTTTCAAGTCGTCCCCGCACCGGTTCAGTACTGGTTGTGGCCGGTTTTTCAACAATAGGCGTCAACGAGGCAGAGGAAGTGGCAGGCGGACAGGTCGGACACGGCGCGCAAATGGGCAACGGAGTGATGCAGGTGGTTGACATGATCAGCGGCGCTGCCAGTAGTTCAGGCGATGGGGGGGCGGATGCACAACCGGCAAGAAAACCCGGTACCAACAAACACGAGATGGAAAAGGCGTTGACACGTGGCAGAATGGATTGGACAGGTTTCATGGCACCAGTATAAACGGGCGGCAATGCGGTCTGATCTTGCCGGACTTCAAATTTCGTCTGGTGTAGCCGAATGCAATGATAGGCAGTGGCAAAAAAGGAAAAGAACAATGGCTTGGGTAATATTTGAAATCGTCTTGGTGCTTTGTTTGGCCATTTTCATCGTATGGTGGACGTTGCCAAAGTCGTCAAAAAAAATGGCAAAAAAGGCGGATAAACCTGCAACGAATCCATCCCAAACCACGGATCAGCAAAACGGCCATTCAAATTAGTGCCACTTGGCACAAAAACGCCAACAATAGGCTGGCTAATGCAGCACCCGTGGTACCGATAATGTGAATTCCGGCACGATGGCATCAAATTTTGTGCCATCGTCCGCAGCCATTTGATAAGTGCCACGCATGGTGCCCACACTGGTCTCGAGGGACGAGCCAGAGGTATATTCAAAACTCTCGCCTGGGCCGAGAACAGGTTGTTCACCAACGACCCCCACGCCGCGCACTTCTTGAATCTTATTGTCGGCATCGGTAATCACCCAATGGCGGGAAATTAGTTTGGCCGGCATGGTGCCGACATTGGTGATTTTGATAGTGTATGCAAACACGAATTGATCGTTGTCTTCGTCCGACTGTTCAGGCAGGAAAAAGGCGTTGGCAGAAATTTTTATTGCGTATTTGTTGTCGTCGCTCATGTTGAAATGCTACCACGCAGAATGCGCTCGTCTTCGCGTAAAATCACGCCATGCATTTTAAAATAGCCCCTTCTATTCTGTCTGCCGACTTTGCCCGTTTGGGTGAGGAGGTGCGTGACGTTATCGCCGCCGGCGCAGATGTGATCCATTTTGACGTGATGGATAACCACTACGTGCCGAATTTAACCATCGGCCCGATGGTTTGTGAGGCGGTCCGGCCGCATGCAAAACGAGCCGATGGCAGCAAGGTGCCAATCGATGTGCATTTGATGGTCAAACCGGTTGACCGGATCGTTCCCGATTTTGCCAGGGCCGGGGCGGACATTATTTCCTTTCATCCGGAAGCATCCGAGCATGTTGACCGCACGTTGTCTCTCATTCGTGAAAACGGTTGCAAGGCGGGTTTGGTCTTTAACCCGGCGACCTCGTTGGACTTTCTTGATCACGTCATGGATAAAGTTGATCTCATCCTGATCATGAGTGTAAACCCCGGGTTTGGCGGACAAAAATTTATTCCGGCGGCGTTGGAAAAACTACGGTTGGCAAAAAAACGCATTGCGGCGGAGGTTGAACGATCCGGCCGGGAAATTTGGCTGGAGGTGGATGGCGGCGTGAAAGCAGACAATATTGCCGAAATCGCCAGAGCAGGCGCGGATACTTTTGTTGCCGGTTCGGCCATTTTTAATTCGGACGACTATACAAAAACCATCTCGGCAATGCGCGCGGCGTTGGCGAATTCTTCGGCAGCCTGATTCGTCTGGAATGTCGGTTGACCGCAACCGTTTGACCATTGTTTTGGCCACGTAATCTGCATTTGGAAGCGACTTTGATATGCAACAAGACAATTTAAATAACACTAGCGTAGACGCGGCGAACGAGCAAAAAGTGGCTGAAACGGCAGACCGGACGGACACTTTGCCGGTGGTTGCGGATAGTCTGGTGCCTGCTGCCGACGGTAAAGACGAAACAAAAAAAATTCGGTATCGTGCCAAGCCAAAGTTTCCGATGCCGGTGTCCGCAAAGTTGTTGTTGCTCGATCTTGACGGCACACTATTGGACACAGTCGGCGATATCGCCACGGCGGCAAATCGTATGCGCGAGGCCTTTGGTTTTGGCCCGTTGGACGCGGCCGTTATCCGAAATTTTATCGGCCGTGGTATCGCCAATCTGGTGTCGCTGAGCATGAAAAGTGCCGTGGGCGAATTGGGCTCTGGCGCCACCAAAGTTGCCATGGCACAGTTTGAAAAACAATACGAATCGTGTCTGGCCGATACATCCCGACCCTATCCGGGTGTTTTTGAGGGGCTGGAATTATTCAAGGAAGTGGGCTTCAAGCTTGCATGTATTACCAACAAGTCGGAACGATTTGTGTTGCCCCTGTTGGAAAAAACCGGGCTTGCCGATTATTTTGAGTTGGTTGTCAGCGGTGATAGTCTGGCGGAAAAGAAACCACATCCGCTGCCCATCCAACACGCTGCGAAACACTTTGGCGTAAAAATTGATGAGCTTGTTTTTATTGGCGACTCCATGCACGATGCCGCTGCGGCGCGCGCGGCGGGGTGCCCGGTGTTTATCGTGCCCTATGGTTACAACGAAGGCCAGGAATTACGTGGGCTGGATTGTGATGCGTTTATTGACGATCTGCCAGCTGCGTTAAAGTACGTTAAGATAGCCGCCTAGACGGAAAATTTTCTCTTTGAAAACACATCATGACGTTTGTCGATAAAACAGTGTGGGCATGGCGATGGCAGATTTGGCGTAACTAAACACGCCGGTCTTTCCCTTGTATTTCCTGTTTTTACTGTCTTTGTCGAGAACACCATGAATGAAGCCACCTTCCAACGATTGGCCGCCGACGGCTACAACCGCATACCGGTCACACTTGAGACCTTTGCCGACCTGGATACTCCGCTATCCATTTATCTGAAGCTCGCCAATAGATCGCATTCCTATTTGCTCGAATCGGTTATTGGTGGCGAACGGTTTGGACGTTATTCGATAGTCGGCCTTCCTGCCCGTGAATGGCTTGAAGTGCGTGAACACAATATATTGATCAAGCGCGCCCGTGACGACGCAACGGCTGAGGTTGTCGAGCATGTCGTTGCGACCGATCCGCTGGACTTTATTGACCAATATCGCGGCCGCTTCAAAGTTGCGCCAATCGAAGGGGCACTGCGCTTTGCGGGTGGTTTGGCAGGTTATTTTGGTTACGATATTGTGCAATATATCGAGCCAAAGCTGGCCAAACAGAATGGTCAAGAGTGCAAACAATTTACCAATAAACCGGATGTGATCGGGGCACCGGATATTTTATTGATGTTGTCGGACGAGCTGGCGGTTGTTGATAATTTGTCCGGGAAACTGACCATTATTGTTTACGCCGATCCCGCCATAAAAAACGCCTACCAAAATGCGCAAAACCGATTAACGGTGCTGCGCATGCAACTGCGCGACCCCGCACCCTTGCCGGTTTATGTACCGTCCGGAGTCCGGCATGAACCCGTCTCGGAAATTGGCAAAGAGAAATTTTTGCAGGCGGTCGAAAAAGCAAAACAATATATTGTTGATGGCGACATCATGCAGGTGCAAATTTCCCAGCGTATTTCGCAGCCGTTTGACGCGCCGCCCATCAATCTTTACCGGGCCCTGCGGTCCATCAATCCTTCGCCGTACATGTTCTATTTTGATATGGGTTCGTTCCATATTGTTGGCGCCTCCCCGGAGATTTTGGTCCGTCAGGAGGGCAGCAAAATCACCGTGCGACCAATCGCCGGCACACGCAAGCGCGGCGCAACACCAGAGCAGGAT
>JAYTBF010000282.1:0-18127 GCA_043737175.1 Burkholderiales bacterium | reverse complement strand
TGTGGGTGGTCGATTTTCCGGCCTATGATTACGATGAGGAAAATCAGAGGTATGTTTCCGCACATCACCCGTTTACCGCGCCCAAGGATGAGCATATTGGTTTGATGGATACCGATCCATCGCAGGTGCTGGCAAAGGCCTACGACGTGGCCATGAACGGCTGGGAAATTGGCGGTGGCTCGGTGCGTATTCATTCGCCCGAATTGCAGGCCAAACAGTTTTCGGTGTTGGGAATTTCCGAGACGGATCAACAGGCCAAGTTTGGCTTTTTACTTGAGGCGCTCAAATACGGTGCACCACCGATGGGTGGCGTTGCATTCGGGCTGGATCGGATTGTCACACTGATGTGTGCAAAATGGGATTCGATCCGTGATGTGATTGCGTTTCCGAAAACACAACGCGGGCAGGATCTATTGGTTGAAGCACCGTCGGCGGTCACCGAAAAACAATTACGCGAATTGCATATTAAATTGCGCGCGCCGGTACGGGTCGATGCAACAACCGAGACAAAGTTATCGGCATAATTGCGCCGCAATTTTAACGGCTGCATTGGTTTGGCGGCAATGCAACGGTGTGGCAATTGCCGATCAACGTGTGCAAGGCATATTCGACGCTTGATTTTCCGGAGGTCGTTGTAACAATGCGCGCCAAAAAATAGTGGTCATGGATGGCGTGACTGAAAAATAGCCTGATACGCACCGGACGACAGGAACACGCCAAAAGTAATGGCGGCAATGCCGAAATAGTCCACAGTACGCGGCACTTCACCTAACAATGGAATTGCCGCCAGCATCGCCAGCACCGGCACCAGCGAGGCAAAACTCGACCCCAGCGAGGCACCCAGAATGCTGACCGCGCGCGCATAGGCAACCAGCGAAATGATCGAAACAAATATTCCCTGGTAAATGGTTTGGATCACAATTGCGCTGATGGGTGCCTCGGCAATACGGTGTGGCAGGAAAAATACATACACTGGTAAATACCAGATCGCCGAAACTACCGATACCACGGCCGCCGCATGCAGGGCGGTGAATCCTTTCAGGCTGGCGGTGCGCATGGCAACCGTAAAACTTGCCCAACACATCGCCGCAGTCAAAAATAGGATGTGGCCACGCCAGTAGCCGGTTTCAAAATTCGTCAAACCTGAGCCGACAAAAATAACAATGCCGACCGGAATCAGTAATAGACCAATTTTGCGCGGGCGGGCAATTTTTTCATGTAAAAAGACAACAGCCAACAACGCCGTCCAGAGCGGCATGGTGCCCGGTATCAACGCGCCGGCGTGGGCCACCGGCGCGAATTGCAAGCCGCCGGATGCAATCAATACGTAAGGCACGCCCGCACCAAAACAGATCACCAGCCAAGTCCGAATGCCGATCAAATGCAAGCCGAAGCCGTCACGAATCACAATGGGCAATAACAACAGGCCCGCACAAGCGAACCGCAGCGCGGTGATATCGTAGGGAGAAAGGGAAGTGGTGACACCATAACGGGTCAGTAATATCCAGCCGACCCAGATTGATATGGCGAATATTCCCCATGCGGCACCATTCAGGTAATTGGCGTGCGCCAAGGGGGCATTGGGAGAAACCATGACAAGAAACTTCCGGCAGGGGCAAAGGTAGCAGTCTAGCAGTGCCGCACTACACTAGTGTAGTGCTTCATTCTGTTTGGAACTTATCATGGCGCGTCAGATAAAGCGATTTGACCGCCGATAACGCCGATTCACGCAGATGAGTGCAAAAGCCTGCGGTGATGTTGGTTTTATCGGCACTTATCGGCGTTCATCGGCGGTAAATGCAGTATTTTTTACACGATATTTAAGGCGCATTAATTACGAAGCACTACACTAGCAGTGCCGCACGCCACGCTAATTCACTACAATACCAAGATGAGCCAAGAACGTACCGACGGTCAGACACAAAAACCCTTTAAAATTCCGCGCTCAACCCTGATCGTAATTCACAACGACAAGAATGAAATCTTGTTATTGGAGCGAGCTGACCGGCCGGGATTTTGGCAAAGTGTCACCGGCAGTCAGGACAGCGGTGAAACATTGCGGCAGACAGCGCTGCGTGAATTGCGCGAGGAAACCGGCATTGATGCGACCAATTTGGAATTGGTCGATTGGCAACAACAAAACAAGTATGAAATTTATGAAATTTGGCGACATCGGTATGCGCCGGGCGTTACGCATAATTGCGAACATGTGTTTGATCTGCGACTTCCCGGCCGGATTCCAGTCAAATTAAATCCGCGCGAACACCTGCAGTTTGTCTGGCTGTCGATCGAGCTGGCGGCGGAATTGTGTTTTTCGGCGACCAATCGTGAGGCAATTTTGTCGTTGCCCTTGCGACGATCAACCGACACCGAAACCCGGCTGTAAATGATGAGCGGGATCATTTCCATTGCGACCTACAATATTCACAAGGGGTTATCGCCGCTGAATCGCAAAGTGGTGATTCATGAAGTGCGCGACACCCTGCATGATTTTGATGCCGACATTGTGTTGTTGCAGGAAGTGCAGGGTTCACACTCCAAACACCACAAACGATTTAACGATTGGCCGGACCGACCGCAGCACGAGCATATCGCTGACAAAGAAGAGGGGCGCTACACCGATATTGTTTACGGTGCCAATGCCCAACATCGCCATGGGGATCACGGCAATGCAATATTGTCGGCCTATCCAATCGTCAACTGGGTGAACCGTGACGTATCACATCACCGTTTTGAAAATCGCGGACACTTGATGACACGTATTGCGGTGCCGGGGCTGGCTGTACCGCTAACTTGTGTGTGTGTGCATTTGGGGTTGTTTCATCGCAGTCGGATCATGCAAATCGAGCGCCTGATTGAATTTCTGCAAGACGCGGCTCCCGCCCCGGCACCGCTGGTGGTTGCGGGTGACTTTAATGATTGGCGGGCGCGACATAGTCGCCTGAGTGAAAAACTCGCTGATAAACTCGGCTTGGCTGAGGCCTTCGAAATATCGCACGGGGCGCCGGCGCGCACCTTTCCGGCGATCATGCCATTGTTCACACTCGATCGTATCTATGTACGTGGCATGAAAGTAGAGAGCGCGAGCCTGTTGCACGGCAACGTCGGCGGGGCAAGCTGGCGCCGCATGTCCGACCATGTGGGTCTGGCAGTGCGCCTTTCACCCCTTTCGTCAGTCATCAGGGGTGCCACGCTAACGGGTGGCCTATGATTCCAGTCGAGGGGAATCGAATTTCGTTGTTAAAAAACGGCGGGGAGTTTTTCCCGGCGTTGGAAACAGACATCGATGCGGCGACGGCCGATATTCGCGTTGAGGCCTATATTTTTGTTGAAGATGTTTCCGGGTTACGCATTGCGAATGCTCTCATGCGTGCGGCCGGCCGTGGTGTGAACGTGCGAGTGATGATCGATGGCTTTGGATCTCGAACCACGCCCTCGGAATTTTTTGATCGCATGCGGAACGCGGGGGTGGTGGTTTACATTTATTTGCCGGTGCACACTGTGTTCGATTTTCGACGGTATCGGGTGCGCCGGTTGCACCGGAAGATAGTCCTGATTGACGGCAAAACCGCCTATGTCGGCGGCATTAATATCATTGATGACTTTAATGAAAATCTGTCTGCACACCTGCCGCGATATGACTATGCGGTCAGATTGGAGGGGCCGATATTGGCGGACATTTATTCGAGTGTGCAGCAACTTTGGCAGAAGAAGCACTGGTTCAATCTCGCGCCGCCGGTGGGTCGCACTCGTCCGCCGCCGGTGTCGCCTTTGCCGGTCGGGTCGTCCGCCTTGGTATTTATCGCGCGCGATAATTTCCGCAGTCGTCGCAGCATTGAGCGTGCCTATATCGCGGCGATTGATCACGCCAAGAATGAGGTGCTGGTTGTCAGCTCGTATTTTTTTCCAGGTCGAAAATTGCGTAATGCATTGGTGAATGCGTCACGACGGGGTGTGATGGTCACCGTACTATTACAAGGCGCGGCAGATCATCCCATTATGCAAATGGCGACGCGCGCTTTATACGACAAATTTCTAGGTGCGGGAATCACAATTTACGAATATCAGCCCGCTATGTTGCATGGAAAAGTGGCGGTGATTGACGGTCGCTGGGCAACAGTTGGTTCCTCCAACCTCGACCCGTTTAGTTTGCTGGTCAATCTGGAGGCCAATGTGGTTGCTATCGATACGGAGTTTGCGGAAACCTTGCGGGCGTCAGTGATGGCCGAAATAAAAACGAATGCAATCCAGCTCAATTTTGCCCGCTGGCAGCAACGCGGGCCATGGTCAAGATTGAAGTCGTGGGTGGCGTTAAAATTGGCGCGCCTGGTCACAGCTATTATTGGCGTGAAGTACGATTAACAAACCCTTGTATTGACGCGCTGTTCCAGACAATAATGGCTGGAAATGGATGCAGATAAACGAATTATTTCGCGTTGCCACGATTGGCGCTGGCGCCACGGATCAAGGTGCCGACACCGCCGCTGGTGAGCACTTCCAGCAATAGCGCATGGGGTACCCGGCCGTCGATAATGTGCGCCGTGCGCACGCCGTTTTTTACCGCGTCGAGCGCAAAATCGATTTTTGGAATCATGCCGCCGGAGA
Organism: Burkholderiales bacterium; assembly: GCA_043737175.1. GTDB lineage: Bacteria > Pseudomonadota > Gammaproteobacteria > Burkholderiales > Usitatibacteraceae > UKL13-2. The sequence goes on along the minus strand of JAYTBF010000282.1, from coordinate 13,522 downwards.
TGGTGCCGTCGAGAATTAATTCTTGAATGCGTTGCGACGTCAGGTTGGTCAACACATTGCCCTGTTTATCCAGCACACCCTTGGTGTTGGTGAGGAATATTAATTTTTCTGCCTGTAGCGCGATGGCAATTTTGCCTGCCACCACATCGGCGTTGATATTGTAGGCGGTGCCATGTTCATCCACCCCCAATGGCGCGATCACCGGGATAAAGTCCTGTGAGTCGAGCAAATCGATTATTGCGGTATCAATCTTCACCACTTCGCCGACCAGGCCGATATCGATTTTTTTTCGTTTGTCTTCAGCAGACTTGACGGTCATTTTGCGGGCGTGGATAAAGTTGCCGTCTTTGCCGGTGAGGCCCACCGCCTTGCCACCCGCTTTGTTGATCAGCGTGACAATTTCTTGATTGACCAATCCGCCCAGCACCATTTCCACCACGTCCAACGTTTCGTCGTCGGTGACACGCATGCCCTGAATGAACTGACCCTCTTTGCCTATTTTTGAAAGCAGAGAATTAATTTGCGGTCCACCGCCATGGACGACGACTGGATTCATGCCGACCAACTTCAGCAAGGTGATGTCTTCTGCAAAATCCTCCTGCAGCCCGTGATCGGTCATGGCATTGCCGCCGTATTTGACGACGATATTTTTGTCCCAAAAGCGTCGAATATAAGGCAGCGCTTCAATCAGCACTTCTGCTTTTTGGGCGGCAGATATGGTACCAATTTTATTGGCGGCATCCTCGACTTTTTTTACCACGGCCTTTTTTGTAGGCACGACCGATTCAATCTTGCCGCTCCCCCTGGACGCACCATTGGCGGTCGCGGTCGCAGTCGTTGCGGTTGATTTACTTTTGGCGGGAGATTTTGCAGGCATGGAGAAGATTCCAAAGTGTGGGGCGAAGAGTGGAGTACGGTTGGGCAAGGTTTGGCTAGGTCTGGCGAGGTCTGGCTATTAGGGAAGACTTTCGCGGATTCTACGACGTTTCTTGGCGCGCTGCGGCCGACTGGTTAACGACACAGGGCATGAGTGATCATTCGGCTTTGGCTTCACGCGCCAGCAGGGCTTTTAATGCGTCGCGTGGATTGGCGTCATGAAACAACACGTCATTAACGGCTTCGGTAATCGGCATCGAGATCTGATGTTTTTGGGCAAGTGCCAGGGTTGTCTGGGCAGAGTTCACGCCCTCGGCCACATGTCCGAGCTGCGCCAGAATTTCGTTGAGGGATTGGCCTTTTGCCAATAACAAGCCAACCCGGCGATTACGTGACAGATCTCCCGTCGCCGTCAAAATCAAATCTCCTACGCCGGTCAAGCCCATAAACGTTTCTGCCTTGCCGCCCATGGCGACACCCAGCCGAACCATCTCCGCCAAGCCGCGTGTGATGAGTGCGGCACGGGCATTGAGGCCCAATTGCATACCATCAGAAATACCCGCCGCGATCGCCATGACGTTCTTCAGCGCGCCGCCCAGTTCAACACCGATCAGGTCGGCCGACGAATAAACCCGCAAAGACTGATGACTGAGTCCGGTGGCGAGTTTTTTCGCAAACTCAAAATCATTGGCTGCCAGCGTCAAGGCGCATGGCAGGCCTTTGGCAACTTCATCGGCAAAGCTCGGGCCGGAAATGACGCCGTATTTTTGGTTGGCCGCGACCATACCACCCACAGTTTCGTGTGGCAGCAGTCCGGTCGCCCGAACAAATCCCTTACACGCCCATATGATGGGCGGGGCCATGTTGGTCACGGCGTTGACGGCGGCAATGGTGTCGGCCAGACCTGCGGTTGAGGTGGCGATCAGAACAACGTCGGCAGCCGCAACCGCATCACTCAAGTTGCTGGTGATATTGATGTTTTCAGCGAGCCGAATATCCGGCAAATATTTCTGATTGACCCGGGTTGAGGCCAGCGCTGCCATTTGCACGGCGTCTCGGCCCCACAAGGCGATCGAATTTTGTTTGGCAAGCGCCACTGCCAATGCTGTTCCCCAGGCACCGGTGCCGAGTATGGCGATCTTCACGTTTTAATCGGTCTGCAAGGATCAACGCCGGGCATGTTAATCCCCCCAAACCTGCGACAACTGAATAAATCCATTTGGCCCATCCCGATGTTTGACCGGTAACCAACCATCGGCAGTCGCAGCGCCGCTCACCTCCAGCAACACCGTGCGTTGCGCATCAAATAACAAATTGCCGGTAGCGTTGGGTGTCGCACGTACAGCCGCAACGGGTACGGAAACTTGCACGTGGCGACGCGAACCCAGCGCATCGTTATCCACCCAGCCAATGGTGCCATCCGCATCGCGCACTTTGGTCATTTTTTCGAGTTTCACCAGTAACTCCAATGGTGTCAGGCGCAGAATAATAAAAATTTTATTGGCGCGGTTGGACGGAGCGTCAAACAACACCGCCGGCCTGTCGCCAATAGTGACAAATAATTTGAGTGGTGTAACGGGGTGAACCGGCATGGTTGTTGCGGGAACCGTCGCGGTGGGTGCAGCGGGCGCTGCAGATTTTGATGGTGCCAGCGGTGTCACCGTGGTTGGATTGCCGGTAACGGACTTGTCAGATACCGTTGGTTGCGCACTGATGGCGGTCGCAACCAACAAAAACGCCGCAGCGGTTGCGGCGGCGTTTTTGGAGCAAATTGACAACACGAATAATCGCTTAATTTGCATTGGCCCGGTGATTAATGTGTTGCAGTGGCGATGGCCGGCTGCTGGCTGGCGGCCTGCGACTCTTGCGCTTTTTGAGCCTGATACAGCGCCTCAAAATTCACTGGGTTCAACAGAACCGGCGGAAATCCAGCGCGAGTGATGGCGTCGGAAATGGTTTCGCGCACATAAGGGTAAAGAATGTTCGGGTTACCAATACCCAGAATCGCGTCCAAGTCTTGGTTCGGTACGTTGCGAATTTGGAAAATGCCGGCCTGATTGGCTTCGGCAAGAAACATGGTTTTTTCGCCGATTTTTGCGGTAACAGTAATGGTCAATTCAGTTTGATAAATACCGTCGTCAACCGACTTGGAGGCGTGATGCAATTGCACGTCCACCTGTGGTGCTTCACGTTCCAGGAAAATGCCTGGTGCATTGGGCACTTCAACCGAAAGATCTTTCACGTAGATTTTTTCGATGTTGTAAAGCGGTTGGTTGTCCTGATCTGCTGGTGCGGCGGCTGCGGCGGTGTCGATTGTGTCGGTCATTTCATTCTTCCTTAAATTAATTCGTAAAAACGTAAAACAAAAAAACGATCAACCCCGGTCGGCCGGGATCGGGTGATATTAGTTGGTGCCGGCCAACAGCGGTTCGAGTTTGCCGGCCTTATCGAGCGCGCTCAGGTCATCAAAGCCACCGACATGGGTTGCACCAATATAAATTTGCGGAACCGTGCGGCGTTGCGTTTTGGCCATCATTTCATCGCGCTTGACCGGGTCAAGATCAATACGAACCTTGTCAATTTCAGTCACACCCTTGGCGGTCAATAAACGTTCCGCCATTTGGCAATAAGGGCAAACTGCTGTGGAGTACATGGTTACTTTTTGCATCGTGATGATCCCTTCGTTACTTCTCGACGGGCAGGCTGGCTTGTTGCCAAGCCGAAAAACCGCCGGCAAGTTGATAAACCTGGCTGAAGCCTTTTGCCTTTAACAATCTGGCGGCGGCACCCGCGCGGCTGTTGCTGCGGCAGGTGACAATGACCGGTTTATCTTTAAATTTTGAAAAATCGTCAATCCGTTTGTCCAACTCTGCCAACGGCACATTTTTTGACTTGGGAATGCGCCCACCGCTGAATTCACCGTTGTCGCGGATGTCGAGCACCAGTGCTTCGCCGGAATTCATTAAGCGGGTTGCTTCCAACGTGCCGATATCTTTGGAGCCACCAAGCGATTTGGAAATCGTTGGCCAAAGTAACATGACACCGCTGGCAAAAAAAAGTGCGACCAGCATCATGTTTTGGGAAATAAATTCTGTCATAGGGAAATCTAGATTAGGGGTGCAAAGAGGGTGATGACGGGCGAAAGGATGTGGCTTGGTAGGTTGCGGCGTCGGATGAAGTTGGCGTCGTTCGAATCAGTCGCCCAATGTTTTTGACGAAGCGCATCACGTAAACTACGCATTCTAACACTTTGCACCATTTCCCCGACGGCGGGACGGCCGGGTGGAGCAATGAAATGTGGCACCAAAACGGCAAAAAACAAGTGAATTATCGGAAAAACAAGCGGAAATCTGAAAAATGAAAAAATTGATCTTGATGCGGCACGGCGAATCGCAATGGAATCAACAAAACCGTTTTACCGGTTGGGTCGATGTTGACCTCACTGAAAAAGGTGAATTTGAGGCCGACCGCGCCGGTAAAGTCTTGAAAGCCGAGGGTTTCGATATAGATTTGGCTTATACCTCACTCCTGACGCGCGCCATTCGCACACTCTGGATTGCCCAGGAGGCGCTGGATCGACGCTGGGTGCCGGTCATCAAACACTGGCGATTAAATGAACGCCATTACGGCGCCTTGCAGGGGCTCAACAAGGCTGAGACGGCAAAAAAATTCGGCGACGAGCAGGTTTTAATTTGGCGCCGCAGCTACGACACACCACCACCGCCGCTGGATTTAAACGACCCCGGCCATCCGTCGAAGGACTTTCGTTACGCGGATTTGTTGCCGGAAGAGTTGCCTCGGACCGAGTGTTTAAAGGACACGGTCAATCGTTTTGTACCTTATTGGCAAATGGAAATTGCCCCACAGATTCGTGCCGGCAAACGGGTCATCATCGCCGCCCATGGCAACACACTGCGGGCGTTGGTCAAACACTTGGACAACGTTGCGGACGAGGCTATTGTGAATCTGAATATCCCAACGGCGGTGCCGTTGGTTTATGAATTGACCGACGACCTGAGGCCCATTCGTAGTTATTACCTGGGTGATCAGGATGAAATTGCCAAAGCCGGCGCTGCCGTTGCCGCTCAGGGGCGGGCATAGCCGCATGCCCGATACGGCACAATGGTGTAACAATTGTTGACGTTGTATAAAAATATGAAAGTCTATTTCTGGCGGGCGTTTTCAGTCGATTGTGTCTCGATCGCCGCGGTATTTCTGGGTTTTGCCTGTTTGAGTGTATATGCGAATTCGACCAAGCCGTCCGGGTCATCCAAGGCCGAAAGTGTTGAGAAAAAACAAGCATTGGACGATTTGCGAGGCCAAATCGACAAACTCAATCGTGCCTTGGTCAAAAGCGAAGAGTCGCGCAGTGAAATTGCCGACCAGCTAAAAATCTCGGAGAAAGCAATTTCCGAGGCCAATCGAAATTTGCTGACGATGGCAAAACAGCAACAGCTCATCGGCCGTGATCTGGCTGATATTGAGCAACGTTCCGTCACGGCGCGTGCCGATATCGTCCGTGAAGAAAATTTACGCGACAGACTCATTCGGCATCAATACATGTACGGTAATACCGATGCCATGCGATTGATGTTAAGTGGTGAAGATGTCTCGGCGGTTGAAAGGCAGCTGGTCTACCTGGGTTACGTCACACGCTCGCGCATTGCGGCAATCGGTCGATTAAAAAAAAGCGTCGCCGTGCTTGCCGCGATCGAGGTTGAAGCACACGAAAAACAAACCGAGCTCGCCGCCAATGCAAACGAACAAAAAAAAGCGCGTGCCATACTCGTCGCCGAGCGCGCCAGCCGCCAAAAAATATTGGGACAGGTGCGCGCGGACATCAGCAAAAACCGGCGTGAAGTCGGCCGCTTAAAACGCGACGAAAATCGCCTGACAAAATTAGTTGAACAAATCGCTATTGCGCTCGCGCGTGCGCAAAAACCCAAGGCTGATCCGCGCGCCGAGCAAAAGCCATCTGGCGACAAAACAGACGCGGGGCGCATCCGCAAGCCCGGTACGGTCGTCACCGACGAAGCCGATGGTGGTTTTGTCGGGCGTGCCTTTGCCAGCCTGCGGGGAAAGCTGAAGTTACCGGTTCGTGGTGAACTTGCCGGCCGATTCGGTGCCCAACGTGAGGAAGGTGGCGTCACTTGGAAGGGATTGTTTATTCGTGCCGCAGATGGTTTGTCGGTGCGGGCGGTGGCCGATGGCCGCGTGGTTTTTGCAGACTGGCTGCGTGGTTATGGCAATTTGGTCATTGTTGATCATGGCGCCGGGTTTTTGAGCTTATATGGCCACAATGAAAGTTTGATCAAACAAGTTGGCGACAATACGTCTGCCGGCGAGTCCATTGCGTCAGTCGGTTCGACCGGTGGCGCGTTGGAATCGGGTGTATATTTTGAATTACGTTTAGATGGCAAGCCGTTTGACCCGATGCGTTGGGTCGGCAAATAATGAAAGTTGAAATCGGAAAATTGAATATGGAAAAATCAGCCCAATCCCAACCGCCAAAATTTGGCAAAAAAATGAAGGCCGTCAGTTTGATTGGCCTTGGTGCCGTATTGGGGGTGTCATTGTCGCTGCATTTTTCAGCCGTCGCCGTGCGCCAGTCAACCATGTTGAATTTGCCGATTGAAGAAGTGCGCATGTTGTCCGAGGTATTTGGCCGGGTAAAAGCCGGCTACGTCGAAGAAGTGGATGATAAACGCCTGATCAAAGAAGCAATTAACGGCATGCTGAATGGGCTGGATCCACATTCGGCATTTTTGGATGAAGAAGCATATAAAGAAATGCAAACCGCCACCAGCGGAAAATTTGGTGGCCTGGGTATTGAGGTCGGCAGTGAAGACGGGTTCGTAAAAGTCATTTCGCCGATCGATGACACGCCCGCATTTAAAGCCGGCATCAAGTCGGGCGACTACATCATTAAAGTCAATCAATCGAATCTGCGCGGTGTGTCGTTGACCGAGGCGGTCAAACGCATGCGTGGCGAGGCGGGTACCGAAGCGGTGCTGACTATTTTGCGGCGCGGTGAAGGACGTGAGCTGGTGTTTAACGTGAAACGCGCGGTCATTGAAATCCAAAGTGTACGCAGCCGCCAACTGGAGCCCGGCATTGCCTACATTCGACTGACACAATTTGAACAAGCGACGCCCGAAAAAATGGTGCGCGCGATCAATGATTCCTTTAAGCAAAACAATGGACAGCTCAAAGGCATGATTTTGGATTTGCGCAACGATCCGGGCGGTGTGCTCGAAGCATCCGTGGCCGTCTCGGCGGCGTTTTTGCCCAAAGATGTATTGGTGGTGTACACCGAGGGTCGCATTGAAGACGCAAAAATGCGCCTGCATGCTAAAAAAGAAGACTATCAACGTCGCGGCGGTAAAGACGATATTTTGGCCAAATTGAATCCCGCCGCCAAGACCGTGCCACTCATTGTGTTGGTCAATAATGGCAGCGCTTCGGCATCCGAAATTGTTGCTGGTGCCCTGCAAGACCATAAACGCGCAACCATCATGGGCACACAAACGTTTGGCAAAGGCTCGGTGCAAACAATTTTGCCGATCGGTGAAAACAGCGCGATCAAATTAACCACGGCGCGTTATTTCACGCCGGCCGGCCGTTCGATTCAGGCGAAGGGGATTTCACCGGACAAACAAGTTGATGACGGCTCACAACGGTTGGTGATGCGCGAAGCGGATCTGGAGCGGCATTTGACGACGGACGAAGAGCAAAAGGCCATCGAGGCGATCAAAAATTCGCCGGGTGAAACCGCGACGGATGAACAACGTGCCGCGCAGCTCGCACTCAAGAAAGAAGAAGAAAAGCCGGTTGAATACAAACCGCGCATGGCTGCCGATGGACGTCCGATCGACTTTGTATTGCAGCAGGCCTTGAATCAATTGAATGGTCAGGCAGTTGCCGCCAATCCCAAGGCGTGGCTGGCCATGACGACGGCAAGCGCCGCCGCAAAACCTGCCGCCACTGTCGCGGCAGTCAAGCCGGCAGATGTGAAGGCCGCCGTATCCAAATAAGTCGCGAACTTTATTCGGAAGGATGACGTGGACGATCATAAATTACTGCGTTATTCGCGGCATATTCTGCTCGAACCGTTTGGTCTGGAGGCGCAGGCAAAGCTAGATAGAGCCACCGTGCTGGTGGTGGGCGCGGGGGGATTGGGCTCCGCCGCACTGATGTATTTGGCGTCCGCTGGTGTCGGGCGCATTCTGATTGCGGATGGTGACGAAGTGGATTTGACAAATCTACAGAGGCAGGTGATCCATCGTGAAGCAACCATTGGTTTAAACAAGGCGATGTCGGCCAAGGCATCCCTTGCCGAAATCAATTCGACCATTGTTGTTGAGGCCACCACGATCCGGCTGGATGACGACGCGCTTGATGGCTTGGTGCGGGTGGCTGATTTGGTATTGGATTGCACGGACAATTTTGCAACCCGTCACGCCATCAATCGTGCGTGTTTTAAGTATCGCAATGTGCTGGTGTCGGGTGCGGCAATTCGTTTCGACGGGCAGATAACCAGCTTCGATTTTCGTTCGAACAATACGCCTTGTTACTCATGTTTGTTTCCGGAAGACCAAAACATGGCCGAGGAGCGCTGCGCGGTAATGGGTGTGTTTGCACCCTTGGTTGGCGTGATTGGCACCATGCAAGCTGTTCAGGCCATCCGTTTGTTAACCGGCCTTGAGAACGAAACAAATGTGACGGACGGACAAGGTCGGTTATCCATGTTTGACGCGCGCAATCTGGCGTGGCGCGACGTTCGTTTTCGTCAGGATCCGGCCTGCCCGGTATGTGCATCAGCAAATCGTGCCAAACAGGCCACCAAGGAGATGGAACATGTCTAAGAAATATTCGCTCAGCGAATGGTTCGGAATGATTGGTGCGTTGTTGGCAGTGGCAGTGGCAGTGGCAGTGATGACGACGTTTACTGCAACGGCAGCCGAGCAAACGCTCTATAAACACGTCGACAAAAATGGCAAGGTGACGTACTCGGACAAAGTGCCCAAAGAGGGTGAACAAGCATCAAAGGTGGTAGTTGACCCCACCGCCAATATTGTCAAAATGCAGACCAAGGATAGCGCTGGCAAAGAACAAAAATTTGCCGATATCAAGGCACGTGGTGACGCGCGTGCAGCATTACGTGAAAAATTACAAAAAGATGTAACAACGTCAGAAGAAGCCCTGGAAAAGGCGAAAAAAGCACTCGAGTCCGGTCGTGACCCGGTCGCCGGTGAAACTCGAATTGTCGTGCGTAAAGGCGGAAATTCGGTCATACGGCTGCCCGAGTATTACAACCGAATAGCCGGTCTGGAAGAGGCGATCAAAAAGGCCGAGGTGGCGTTAAAGGATTCGGAAGAAAAATATCGGCGTGGTTCGCCAGATTAGTTTGACCGTGTCGGTTCGGGCAATTTTGCGTTAGCGCTGCAAGTCCGCCAACGGCCAGCGGGGTTTAACCGCAAAACTGCCATTTTCAAACGTTGATGACGCCACCCCGTGGCTGAGGCGCAGTGCGGCAGCAAACGCAATCATCGCGCCGTTATCGGTGCACAACTCCAATGGCGGATAAAAAACCTCGGCACCCATTTTGTTGGCTTCACGCGTGAGTACACTGCGCAGTTGTCGATTGGCTCCAACTCCCCCCGCGACCACGATGCGCTGCATATTGGTTTGTTTGAGCGCCTTCAGAGATTTAACGGTTAACACCTCTGCAATAGCGGCTTCAAATGCCGCCGCCACATCCGCGCGTTGCTGATCGGTCAAGCCACCAGTGGGCAATTTGAGTTTGTTGACCAGCGTGAGTACAGCCGTTTTTAAGCCACTAAAGCTGAACTCCAGGTCATTGGAATGGATCATCGGCCGCGGCAGCTTGTAGATCGACGGATTGCCCGTCATCGCCAGTTTTGACAACTTGGCACCACCTGGATAACCCAATCCCAACAAAGACGCGGTTTTGTCGAACGCTTCGCCCGCCGCGTCGTCCACGGTTTCACCCAGCAGGGTGTAGTCGCCAACCCCGCGAACCGCCATGAGTTGGGTGTGGCCGCCTGAGACCAGCAGGGCGATAAATGGAAATTCCGGCTTTGGCTCGGCAAGCAGCGGTGAAAGTAAATGGCCCTCCAAATGATGGATGCCAATCACCGGCTTATTTAGTGCTGCCGCCAAGGCAACGGCAACACTGTTGCCAACCAGTAAGGCGCCGGCGAGCCCCGGGCCCTGCGTCACACCGATAGCATCGATGGCATTAAGTGAGCAACCACTCGCGGCAAAAAGGCTTTCAATTAGAGGAATCACCCGGCGGATATGATCACGCGAGGCCAATTCAGGCACCACCCCACCGTAGGCCGCGTGCATCTCGACTTGTGAGTGTAATTGATGGCCAAGCAGGCCCCGCGACGTGTCATAAAGCGCCACGCCGGTTTCGTCGCAAGAGGATTCGATGCCGAGGATTAACAAGGTAGGTGATTGAATATGTTGTGGAATTCGGAAAACTTGGCTATTATATTGGGCTTCGCTGCAAATCGGTGCGCAATGTTTTCGATTGCTTCTTGATTGGCTGCGGGGAAATCCAAGCTTCAGACCCACAACCTCTCACCAGGTTGGGCGGGCATAACCATAAAAGTGATTAAGGAAATATTGATATGTTGGTCAAACTGAAAGAGAACGAACCGTTTGACGTGGCCTTGCGCCGCTTTAAACGTGCAATTGAAAAAACCGGTCTGCTGACCGACTTGCGCGCGCGCGAGTTCTACGAAAAGCCAACTGCCGAGCGCAAGCGTAAACACGCTGCCGCGGTCAAGCGTCGTTACAAGCGCCTCCGTTCGCAAATGTTGCCGCCGAAACTATACTAAGCGCATCGCGAATCTTTAAAAAAGAATTCAATTTGAGGCAGGTAGCGAACGCTACCTGCCTTTTTTATTGCCGGTTATTGCCAGTTGTTGCTCGATATTGCCAATTTGCCTAATGGTAATGATCGCAATGGCGGTAATGGTGGCAAAGCAGCCGACCAGCGTTAACGCATAATTCATCCTTCGACATTCGTTTTTAAACAGGCAGGAGCCCACATGGCCACATCCATATTGCGTGACAAAATTAACGACGACATGAAAGCGGCAATGAAAGCGCGCGAATCTGAAAAACTCGGGGCGATTCGTTTGCTGACGTCGGCAATCAAACAACGCGAGGTCGATGAGCGCATCGACATCACCGACGATATTGTGTTGACCATCATCGAAAAAATGTTGAAACAACGCAAGGACTCGATCGAGCAATACACCAAGGGAAACCGCCTTGATCTGGTTGCCATCGAGCAATTTGAAGTCGGCATCTTGCAGGCCTATATGCCGCAGCAATTGTCCGACGCCGAGCTGAGCGCAATTCTTGATCAGGTGATTGCCGAAACCGGCGCGACGTCTGGCAAGGATATGGGCAAGGTGATTGGCGCGCTCAGACCGAAGGTGGCGGGGCGCGCAGACATGGGCAAATTGTCGGCGACCGTCAAGGCGCGATTGGGCTAGTGACGTGCCAACGTTGTCAGAATTGATAATCGCTAAATGATCCCGCAAGATTTTATCCAGCAACTGCTCGCGCGCATCGACATAGTCGAGGTGATTGATCGGCATGTGAAGCTGAAAAAATCCGGTCAAAATTATTCCGCCTGTTGTCCGTTTCACAACGAAAAATCACCGTCGTTTTCGGTGGCACCGACCAAACAGTTTTATCACTGCTTTGGCTGCGGCGCACACGGCACCGCCATCAGCTTTTTAATGGAATACAGCGGCTTGGGATTTCGCGACGCCGTACAAGAGTTGGCGGAGTCGGTGGGCATGTCATTGCCCAATGAAGCCAATCGCGAAGAGTCGCTTGAAAAAGCGCGTATATCGGCCAGCCTCGGTGAAATCATGTCGGCCGCCATGCAGTTTTATCGGCGCCAATTAAAGTCGTCACCAAAGGCGATTGACTATCTCAAGGGACGAGGCGTGACCGGTGAAATTGCCGCCAAATTCGGCCTCGGTTTTGCCCCCGAAGATTGGCAGGGATTAAAGGGCGCGGTGGAGGACTACACGGCGGGGGCACTCAAAGAATGTGGCTTGGTGATCGACTCGGAAGAAGGCAGGCGATACGATCGTTTTCGTGATCGCGTCATGTTTCCAATCCTTGATCAACGTGGCAACGTGATTGGATTTGGCGGCCGCGTCATCGGCCAGGGCGAGCCCAAATATTTGAATTCCCCGGAGACGCCGTTATTTGAAAAAGGCCGCGAGTTGTATGGCTTGTTTCATGCGCGCCGCGCTATTCGCGATGACAACACCGTGATTGTGGTGGAAGGTTATATGGATGTGGTCGCGCTGGCGCAAGCCGGGGTCGAAAACGCCGTCGCCACATTGGGCACCGCCACCACACCAACTCATGTCGAAAAATTATTACGCATGGCCGACAATTTGGTGTTTTGTTTTGACGGTGACAAAGCCGGCAGACGGGCCGCATGGCGGGCGCTCGAACAATCCCTGCCGATCATCACCGATGGCAAAGAAGTGCGCTTTTTGTTTTTGCCGGCCGAAGATGATCCGGATTCGTATGTTCGGCGGTTGGGCAAAGAGGCCTTCCTCGATGCACTCAAGCAGGCCGCGCCGTTGTCGGTGGTTTTATTCGACGAAATTCGTTCGCAGGTTGATATGACCAGCTTCGAAGGTCGCAGCCGCTTGATTACTCTGGTCAAGCCCTATATCGGGCAAATTGTTGCGCCTGCTCTGGCATATATGTTGCGCAGACAATTGGTTGAAGAAACCGGCCTCAGCGCCCGCGAAATTGAAGAAATGGTGCCGCTGTCGACGCAACTAGGTCAAACCCCCCATGCTGCAACCGCACGGTCCCACCCGGCCTCGTCACAGGGCGCACCGCCGCCGGAACAACAGGGTGAATCACCCGGTAAAAAAGTCTGGTCGGGTGATAAGCCATTTAAACCCTGGGGAAAAAAAGGTCCGGAAGCCGGTGCCCCCGCGCCACGTATCAAAGCACCGGCAGTCGGCTTGGCAATTCAAATTGTTGGTCGCATGCTGGTCAAACCGTCACTGGCCAATCAATTTGATATTAACGTTGCCGAACATGACGACACCCCACTGGGCACCGCCTTTCGGGTGGCGTCGTACATTCGCGCCCATGACGGTGAGATATTGCATCAGGCGATGATTGTTGAACACTTTCGCGATACGCAGGATGCTTACGCGTTAAAACAGGCGTCGTTGTTACTCAGTGAAGTCGATACCGACCGGCTTGATTTGGACACCGAATTTACCGAAGCGCTCGATCGGTTGCGCGAAGACGCCAATGTGGCAATAAAGCGGGCGGAGACCATGCGCCGCGCCCAGGATCTCGGTCTGGATTGAATTCTGACTAACGACGGGTGCCTCCAGCTATTTTTGGCTGAAAAACCCCGTATTTGTTCGAGATTTTTGTTTGCGACGTTAAATTTGCCTTGAATTTTGTCCAGATCAACCCCACTTTATGTTGATAAGTCCTTGTCGCGATTGGCAAAATCAAGCTAGACCTATCGTAAAAACAGCCGGCGTGATAAAATAGACGGTTCTGTTTCCCCCTCTTGTCCCCGTTTAGCGTTGCTGCAGGGCTG
>JAYTBF010000281.1:0-18154 GCA_043737175.1 Burkholderiales bacterium | reverse complement strand
ACAGCGACCAGATAGAGCGTCCTGCCATCCGCGCTGATACCGACCACGCTGCGCGGATGTCGTGCACCGGCACTGTTCGTTGAAACAATTTCACCACCAGTCAGTACCATGGCGTTTCCGCTGACGGCAAAACGTGTCTTTGGTGGGAGCTCGCGAAGGTCTGGCCGCAGGAAGACACTGCCGTCTTCCATGACCAGCATCGTTGCGCGCAACTTGTCGCCGGCCGGCTTGCTGATGATTTTGCCCGATGAAAAATGCCAGCCAACCGGCATTGTGCAGTTGCCGACAAAATAGCGCACCTTTTGACCATCCATCTCCTTGACAATGGGGGCACCAAAAAAACTTGCATTCAGTGTCACCACAAAATCGTTCTTGCGCGCGGTATTACTTGGCACGTCGAGTTGACCAACACAGGGGCCGTCTCCGTCCGGGTCTCGATCGTCCGTCAGAACAACCTTTATCTTTACCTGCGGGTGGCTCAGATCAATGGTGGCGATGATACCGGCAAGCGGCCCGGGTCGGCTGAATCGTTCGACTTTGTACGGCGTACGGAAGGACGTTGTTGCAGACGCTGTTGCCGGCGCGATTTTCGCCGGATCGGATGATGATTCGACCACCTGCGCCACGGCGAGGCCGCCCGCACAAACAGCGCCGAATACACCGAGTCCATGGACTGCGACGAGAAACGAGCGCATTTAGCGCAGCGGCTTGTCGCGCAGGCCGGCCAGAATGGCTTGGAAGCGTAACGCGGCAACCGCATCCGTCAATGGCGCACTGATAAGGCCGGCGACCCATTGTTCAATGTCGGCATTCGAGATCGTCACCACTTGACGCGCCTCAATCGCATTTTTCATTGCCCGCAGCTTCATTTCACGCCGCGCCGGCTGGAACGCCGTTGGTGACTCCAGATCCAGTGCCGCTTCCAGATTAAGCAGGTCTCGATCGTTTGTCGCGCCTGCTCGGGCTGCATGCACCTGCCCGCCAATTGCCGCGTCAAATCGCACGCGCAGCGGTTTTTCCCAGGCCGGCGTCAACTCGGGCAATGCCGACCAGCTCTCCTGCTCATTGCCTGCTTTGTTCGCCGGATTCGCTTCAATCGCCTCACACAACGCCAGTTTGGCGGCCAATGTGTCGCAAGTCTTCGCCCAGTTTCGTATGGCGCTTCCGGCTGACAACTGCTGTGCGGTATCACGTGCGCTGCGAAAACGCTGTTCAAGTTTTGCGGCTATATTGCGCGGTGCTTCGCCGCTGCGACGCCACGCCGTATCCACTTCGGCAATGGTGCGTTTAATTTCCGCAGGCGGACTATCGGCATTGAGCGAAATTAATTTTCCGATTAATTGATTTTTGCCATCGGCATTGATTTGCAAATTGGCGTCACGCGCGGTATTTACGGCGTCCCGAGCCTGAAAGATGGCGTCAGTGGCGGCCTTAAAGTCAGCCCACAGCCGATTTTCAGTGTTGCGTTGTAAAGGCAATGCCTTAGCGTGTTGCTGCCATTCTGTTTGCAGCTCACGAACTTTGTTGATGGTGTCGCGTTGTTGGCTGTCAGCGGCCAAGGCCTTGGCGCGGACGATGAGTTGTTCACGTTTGTTGATCTCTACCCGGCGGATATCATTCAGGGGTGTTTCCAGTCTGGCCACACTTGCTTTCATACGGGTCAGCAGCCCAGCCTGCGCTTTGTGCGGCACTGTGTGTTCAATCGGGCCCAGTTTGCGCCACTCGGCCTGAAAATGCTCAAGTGCGCGGACGATATCGCGCATGCCGGTGGGTGACTGTTCGCCGGCACCGGTCATGACGATGTTGTCGAGCGTCGCGACCAACAGGTTACGCGCGGTCAGATTTTCCTGGCGGGCCGCCTTTAGTTTGGCCTGTTGGGCGGAAACCGGCAGATAGGCTGTTTTTAAGGAGCCGTCAAATTTCGCCCACAGGTCGCGGCTGGTGGCCGCACCCAATTTGTCGAGCTCTTTCCAGCGCTCACGTAATTTTTCGATCGCATCCGCATGTGACTTGATATGCAGTTTTTCGTTGGTGATGGCTTTGCCCAAAATTTCGGCTTCCGCCAACAGATCTTCCCTGACACGGCCGCCGCCCCATTGTTGCCAACCCTTGAGGCGAATGATTTCGCTGCGTAATGCTTCGATGCGCGAATTAAGAGGTGGGCTGGCCTGTGTGCCTTTAAGAGATGACTCGATCAGAGCAAGTGATGCCGTTGCTTCGACAATATGACCGGCGGTGAGCGCGGCTTCTGCCGCTGTGAGTTGTTCGGCGAGCGCGGCGTTTTTTTCCTGGCGATGGGTTTTGTTTTTTTCAGTCGCGGCGTCTTTCGCCTCCCGCGCGTTGAGGTCGCGAGATTGTTGGTGGGTGCGGCGAATGGTTTCAAAGCGCGCGGCGAGAAGGGTGGCGACGGTGGTGTCGGCGACGGGTGGCAATATATTCCATGCGGCGGTATCGCCGGCTTGGTTGTCAGCAACGAGCTTGTCCAGGTAGACCAGTCGTGCATCGAGTGCACGTGCCAGTTGTAACGCGTCGGCAAGCAGATTTTTCTTGTGTGCAATGTCGCGCGCTTGGGCGTCCTGGTCAAGAATGACCGGTGCGTTGGCATTCAATTGTGTTGCCCGATCATAAACGGTGGCGAGTTTTTCACGGTCCATGCCGGTTTCTGCCACTGCAATCAAACCTGCCTGCAGTTCGGTCAATACACGACCGCTGTCTGCGGTCCAGCGTTTGACCATCGAAATCAGGTCGCCCCGTGAACGCAACAATTGGGCAATCTGTTCACTGATGGTTTGAAACGAGGTGATCTGGGCTTCTTCCAGTTTGCTGGAATCAAGCGCCTGCCAGGCGTGGTCAATCTCAATAAAATGATTGACGGGAAATTGGTCCTGTGCAATCAGACTGGTGGCGTTGGCAATTAATTCACTGGCGGTTGCGCGCGTGGTTCGCTCGGCAATTTTGAATTCAAGGCGGCTTTTTGCATCCCGATGGATGCGTCTATCGTGGTCGCGAAATTCACGCTCTGCCGATTTCAATCCCTCTTCTGTTTGTAGCGCCTCAACTGCAGACTGACGCACCTTGAGGGGCGCGTCTTCGCGGGCAATCGCAAGCAGGGCGGCGTCATCGCCGATCGCCGCGCTCAGTCGTGCCTGCCAATCCGTTTTGTCCAAAATGGTTTTATCTTTGGCGACGGTATTTTTTGCCTTGACCGCCGTTTTTTTGACGTCATTCGATGGTGTCGGATCGGTTTTGCTAAAAATCTTTTTGAGCATTTGAATTTTTGGTTAGGCGACGCGGGCGGTCAGGAAATACCGACTCAGCGATCATGGTGGATTCGACGTTGAAACAAAGCCGAAACTATACGCGTTGTCAGGGAAAATTGTTTGTTTGGCAAAGGTGAACGTCGCCAACCGCCACCGGCCGCGTGTTTTTACGCCTTTGCCAATTGTGCAGTGAAATCGGCAACATCTGTGGTGAATACGTTATGCTACCGATTAGTCGATGCGAGATGTTGCCGATATGCCACGAGTACAGGTGCCAAGTACGTCCTACCGAACCTATCGTCCCGAATTAATCGAACGACCGTCGATGCGGCAGTTCGTGGTTTTATCCGTGCTCGGGCACATTTTTATGGTCGTTTTATTGGGTGATGCCTCTGGAGTTCAGCGTGACGGACCCTCATGGGGACCTCGGACGACGTTTCTGGCCAGTCTTGATCCGCGCCCGATGCCACCTATTTCGACGCCGAAAAATGTTTCTCTCCCGCCCGGCATTGCAACCCCAACCCCAACCCCAACCCCAACCCCAACCCCAGCCCCAGCCCCAGCCCCAGCGGCGCCTCCGCCCACAGATGAGCCGCATCAACCGCCTGCTGCCGACCCGTCAACTGCCATTGCGCCGCTGGCGGTGATCGCGGTTGAGGTGGAAAGACCGCGTGGTCAGTTTGTGGTGCCGCAACAGAGCATTGAAACGTCGACGCCGGTCGTTGCACCCCAAATACCCGTTATTAACCCTATTCCCAAGCTGCGTGACGCACCGTTGCTGCCGCCTAGTGTTGCGGCCATCCCTATTGCGCCAGTGGTGTTGCCTCCGGCCATTATTGCGCCTGTCCGACCGCCAATAACTTCGTCAGACACGCCGGTGTTGCAATCGCCGATTGAGCATCGGGCGGTGATCTTGCCAACCCCGGCTATTCCAACACTGCCAATCCTGCCAAGGCTTCCCCCGCCCGCTGATCCTGTTGCCGCTATGCCAGCGCCCACGCCGCTGGTCGTGTTGGAGAAAAAACCTCTGAACGCAGTCGAAGTCAACCCGGCTGCACCGCAAAATCTGCCGATTTCGACCTCCACCACGCCGTCCGCGGTGGCGCGGATCACAACGGACGCTCAACGTGAAAATAAAACGACCCCTAATGTGAATGATCGGCGTCAGGTGAGCGAAGCGCTGGTCGGTAAACAAAACGAGTCTGGTGGCACGCCAATGCAGGCGAATGATCGCCGTTTACCGTCATTGCTGCCGGTTGTACCCGTTGTGCCCGTTTTGCCAGTGACGCCGCCAGCCGCAACCGGCCCCAAGCTTGATCTTGATCGTCTGCGTAATCGCGCACGACAATTGACTGCTGAAGGGGCTGAGTCGCGCCGGGCCCTGCCGTTTCCAACGGTTGCCAAGGAAACCCCAAAACGGGATATTGAAAAAATCTTCGACAAGGCGTTAAAGCGGCCGGATTGCAAGGAGGAATACGCCAACATGGGATTGGCGGCTGTGGTGCCATTGGTGCGCGACGCCGTTAAAGGGGACGGCTGCAAGTGGTAAGTTATTATCGGAGTAGTGCGTGGGCAACTAACCGGAAAACAAACATTGCCGGCACTAATGTGGGAAGTCAGCGAGGAATCGGGCAAGGGGCGAAACCCCGCGAGGTGAAACGATTTCGTAACACACGTGTTGACGAGTCCACCCAAAAATGACGCCCAGGCTGTCTGTTCCGGCCACCCAAGTGTGACCCGTCGAACTGCGCACGTTTTCCAAGGTCGATTGGCGGCGCTGCAATTGCGCACTTGCTTCGTCGGCGTCCCAATAGACTGTGATCGTAATTGTGATCGCTTCGGTATCACTGCTATAAATTGCACTCACCGGATCGCTGGCAATATCACCGTGTGCCGCGTTTGCAGAGCGAGAAAATAATCCGACCGTCGTAGGCAAAAGCACATTCAAATCACTGCTTTCTGGCATCGTCCGGGAATTTCGTTCAACCAATGCCGCGGTTAACTTGGCCCGCACGGGGGCATTGGTCGATTCTGGCTGAGTATTGCTGGCGAGGGAGGGGGCGGCAGACGTGCCAGTTGAAGATTCGTTATGGGCGACGGATTCGGCACCCGTCAACTCCGTCGGCGGAACATGTGCCACGATGCGATCATCGCCGTTGGTCGAGGTGTTCGCGTCTGGATCATTGGAATCGTTTACAAATAGGTCGGCCAAATCGTACGACAACACCTGGCCTGCGCCCTTGGCGATGGTGCCGACGTCGGTATTGAGCGCGCGGCCAGCCGACTTCACCATTAATCCAACATCGGCATTAAAGACTTTAGTAGCCATACTGCCCACGTCTTTTTTCAGAATGTCACCAAGTTTTCCCATCGGCTCTAATCGTCAATTTTGGTTTGGCAATCTTACCTGAGCATACAAAACTCAGGAAGCGTTGGAGATCTGTTCATATGCGAATGGCGGGTAATTCCATCCCCTATTTGCGGGTGCGTCTATTAAATAATAATTCCGCCACCCAAACAAACCTGATCCCGATACACAACCGCGGATTGTCCAGGCGTAATTGCCCACTGCGGATCCGCAAAGGAAAGTTTGAATTGGCTATTGCCGCAAGCGGAATTTTTCATAAATGTGCACGCTGCGTCGTTTTGGCGATAGCGGGTTTTGGCGCCATAGGTGTCGTCATCGGCAGGTTTTTCGCCTGAGATCCACGAGGCGTTGTCCGCCTCAAGGTGGGCTTTGAGCAGCAATGGATGATCGTGCCCCTGAACAATGACCAATTTGTTTTCGGCAATTTGTTTGTCTGCAACAAACCAGGGCTGTCCACCGCCGTTTTTTATTCCGCCAATGCCAATTCCCTGCCTTTGGCCGATTGTGTAATACATCAGTCCCTGGTGCTCCCCAACGACCTGGCCATCTGGCAGGACCATTTCACCCGGCTGTTTCGGCAGGTAACGCTCTAAAAATTCGCGAAAAGGGCGTTCACCGATAAAACATATGCCAGTGGAATCCTTTTTGGCATGGTTTGGCAGTCCAGATTTTTCGGCAATACGTCGAACCTCCTGCTTTTCCAGTTCGCCGATGGGAAACATCGATTTGGCCAATTGCGCCTGAGTCAGGCGATGCAAGAAATAGCTTTGATCCTTGGTCGTGTCGACACCTTTATGCAATTCGAACCGGCCATTTATTTCGACGACGCGGGCGTAATGGCCGGTGGCGATCTTGGCAGCGCCGGATTGAACGGCATGATCAAGAAATGCCTTAAATTTAATTTCGGCATTACACAACACATCGGGATTGGGTGTCCTACCAGCGGAATATTCGCGTAGAAATTCGGCAAACACGCGATCCTTATATTCAGCCGCAAAGTTGACGGCTTCAAATTCGATGCCGATGACATCGGCCGCTGCCGCCGCATCGATAAAGTCTTGGCGGGTTGAGCAATATTGGTCGTCGTCGTCGTCTTCCCAGTTTTTCATGAAAATACCAATAACGTCGAAGCCTTGCTGTTTGAGCAGGAGCGCGGTGACGGCAGAGTCCACACCTCCTGAAAGGCCGACCACGACCCGATTTGAATTTTCTGGTGCCATGTGGAAATTATGCGGTAGTTGAATTAAAACGACGAGCCAATGTTTTGCCAGCAAAGTGAAAATAAAAAGGGGCACCCATTGGGTGCCCCTTTTTGAAGGCAATTGCGTACGGGCGCGAGGCCCGCATCAAATTACTTCTTTGGTGCGTCTTTTTTGGCTTCGTCTTTTTTAGCTTCGTCTTTTTTAGCTTTTGGAGCTTTTTCTTTCTTTTCTACTTTCTTTTCGTCTTTCTTCACTTCAGCTTTAGCTGGCTCAGCGGCTTTAGCAGGAGCGGCAGCGGCAGCAGGAGTAGCAGCTTTAGCTGGCTCAGCGGCTTTAGCGGCCGGAGCAGCTGGAGTAGCTGGAGTAGCAGGCGTAGCTTTAGCAGGAGCAGCGGCAGCAGGAGCAGCAGCAGCAGCTTTAGCGGCAGGAGCAGCAGCAGGAGCTTGGGCAGCGGCATTCAATGCAGCTGCAGCGAACAAACCAGCAACAATAGCGGATAATTTTTTCATAGTATTTCCTAAGCGTAAGTGAGTGTGGTTAACGTTAACGACAGATACTGGGAACTAGCTTTATAGGCAGTGGTCCTTTTGCCTGTCACCGGGATTAACGTGGACTACTTTAGCTGGTTGACATGAAATAAAAACAAATTTCTCCGAGTTTAATAACTGTAACTCGTTCTTTCCGCATGCTTTTTAGTGAATATCTGTCTGAACACGACGGTTAAAAAACAATTTCAGGCGAAATTTCCAACCACTTGCCCGGCGCCAACTTGATGTTGATCAAGTTCAATCTGCCAATGCCAACGCGCACAAGTCTTAATGTCGGCAACCCGACATGTGCCGTCATGCGCCGAATTTGGCGGTTTTTCCCTTCGACAATGGTAATTTCAACCCAAGAAGTTGGAATATTGGCGCGAAATCGTACCGGAGGATGGCGTGGCCAAAGGGTCGGCGTCGGAATAGTCGTGGCGGATAAGGCGGGCACAGTATAAAAATCACCCAAATCAATCCCGGTCAACAACGGCTTGAGCGCGTCGTCGCTGGCCACACCTTCAACTTCGGCCCAGTAGGTTTTGGCAATTTTGTCGCGAGGGTCGGTAATTTTGGCCTGCAAGACACCATTGTCCGTCAATAGCATCAATCCTTCGCTGTCCGTATCGAGTCTGCCCGCGGGATAGATGTGATCAATTGAAAGGTAGTTTTTGAGCGTCTGTTTGCCAGATGATGGGCTAAATTGGCAAATAACACCGTAAGGCTTGTTCAATGCAATTAGCATCTATTTACCAGCCTAAAGTTGGGAAAAGGCGAAAATGGTGCCGCAAAAACAAAAACCCCCACAGATTAACTGAGGGGGTTCTTAACGATACAAAAACGGAAAAACTTAGCCGTTGTTGATATTCGAAGCTTGTTTGCCCTTAGGGCCCTGTGTAACTTCAAATGCAACTTTTTGACCTTCTTTGAGGGTCTTAAAGCCATTCATTTGAATTGCCGAGAAATGCGCGAAAAGATCTTCGCTGCCATCATCGGGTGTAATGAAGCCATAACCTTTGGCGTCGTTGAACCATTTAACTGTACCTGTTGCCATACACATGCATCCTTATTGAAAAGACGGGTTGGAGAGCCCCGGAAATATTTCGCTTTTCAAGGCCCGCAACCGCAGATGCAAATGCAGAAAACCTTAAAGCTAAACTCCAAGTCTACTTTGTACTTAGATAAGTAGACTTAGTCAAGATTTTACAGCCTTTTTTGCAACAATGCGTGGTGTATTTACAAATACTGCCCGAAATAGGCAGATTCAGCCGCCGGGGTTGAAAAGTGGAACCAGTTGTCCATATCATTGGTTATGCGTAAATCCTTCATTATTGTATCGGCACACTGACATGGCAACCAAGCAACCCAACGGAGCGGGCGATCCTGGCAAAGGGGCGACCGAGCTTCAGGAAAAGCCGGCAAAAACCAAGCCACCCGCAATGTGGCGGGTCCTGATGTATAACGACGATTACACCCCTATGGAGTTTGTAGTGGACATTTTGACCCGCATTTTCGGGCATAGCCCGGAGCGGGCCACCCAGATAATGCTTCAAGTCCATACGGAAGGACGCGGGATTTGTGGCGTTTTTACACGCGACCTCGCATCGATGAAGGTGGAACAGGTCATGGATTTGGCCAGAAAATTCGAGCATCCGTTGCGATGCAGCATGGAAGAGGTATAAATCAGGCAGTGCGTGAAATTCACGAAGTCGTCCCCATCTGATTATCGGTAGAAACACGGTTGAGTGGATTGTTTCCAGTCGGCCATCGGTACGGGAAGTTTGTTTGAACTGCGGTAAGTGTTTAATTTGAAAGATAAGGAACCATTATGATTGCCCATGAACTCGAAATGAGCCTGCACGCGGCGTTTGTTGAAGCGCGCCATAAACGACATGAGTTCATCACCGTTGAGCATTTGCTGCTGGTATTGCTCGACAACCCCTCGGCACAAGAAGTGCTCAAGGCGTGCTCTGCAAAGGTTGAAGACTTGCGCAAAAGCCTGATCGAATTTATCGAGCAGCATACGCCGATTGTTGCCGGGGCAGGTGAAGTCAATACTCAGCCTACGCTCGGCTTTCAACGGGTGATTCAGCGGGCGATTTTGCATGTGCAGTCGTCCGGCAAAAAAGAAGTGATGGGCGCCAATGTCATGGTGGCGATATACGGTGAAAAGGATTCACACGCGGTCTATTACTTGCATCAGCAGGGCGTTTCGCGGCTTGATGTCGTTAATTTCATTTCCCATGGCATTTCCAAGACTGCGCAAAACCCTGAAAAGGTTGAAACCGAAGGGGAAGCAGCCGAAAGTGCCGAGCCAGGCGGCGCACTTGAACAATTCACCCAAAACCTCAACCAAAGCGCCATTGATGGCAAGATCGACCCGTTGATTGGTCGCGATCTCGAGGTTGAACGCGTGATCCAAATATTGTGCCGTCGCCGAAAAAATAATCCGTTATTGGTTGGCGAGGCCGGTGTCGGGAAAACCGCCATCGCCGAAGGGCTGGCGAAACGGATTGTTGACGGTGAGGTGCCGGACATATTGGCGAAATCACAGGTTTTTTCACTCGATATGGGTGCGTTGCTGGCGGGCACCAAATACCGCGGCGATTTTGAACAGCGATTAAAAGCGGTACTCAAACAGCTCAACGATAACCCCAACGCGGTGTTGTTCATTGACGAAATTCATACCTTGATCGGCGCCGGATCCGCGTCGGGCGGAACGCTGGACGCATCAAATTTGCTCAAGCCGGCGCTGTCGTCCGGGCAATTGAAGTGCATCGGTGCCACCACTTATCAGGAATACCGCGGGGTATTTGAGAAGGATCATGCACTTTCGCGTCGTTTCCAGAAAATCGATGTAAACGAGCCGTCGGTTTCAGAAACGATTGAAATTCTGAAAGGCCTGAAATCACGCTTTGAATCACATCATGGCGTGAAATACACGGCCACCGCGTTATCGTCGGCTGCGGAGTTGTCGGCTAAATACATAAACGATCGGCATTTGCCAGACAAGGCAATTGATGTGATTGATGAGGCAGGTGCCGCTCAACGGATCGCGCCGAAGTCGAAACAAAAGAAGACGATTGGCAAAACCGAGATTGAGGAAATCATCGCAAAAATTGCGCGTATTCCCGCCCGCAACGTGTCAAATAACGACCGTAATGCACTCAAAACCTTGGATCGTGATTTGAAATCCGTGGTGTTTGGGCAAAATATTGCGATTGATGCCCTGGCATCCGCCATCAAAATGGCCCGCTCCGGACTCGGCAGCACCACCAAACCAATCGGTTCGTTCCTGTTTTCCGGCCCGACCGGTGTCGGCAAAACCGAAGTGGCCAAACAGCTGGCGTTTGTGCTTGGCGTCGAATTGGTCCGCTTTGATATGTCAGAGTACATGGAGCGTCACGCCGTGTCGCGTTTGATTGGCGCGCCGCCGGGATACGTTGGCTTTGACCAAGGTGGCCTGATGACCGAGGCCATTACCAAACAGCCATATTGCGTGTTGTTGTTGGATGAAATCGAAAAAGCCCACCCGGATATTTTTAATGTTTTGTTGCAGGTTCTCGATCACGGCACCTTAACCGATACCAACGGCCGCAAGGCGGATTTCCGTAATGTGGTGATTATCATGACCACCAACGCCGGTGCGTCGGAGTTGTCGAAAACAACCATCGGCTTTACCAATGATAAAAAGGCCGGTGATGAAATGGCCGAAATCAAGCGCATGTTTACGCCGGAATTCCGCAACCGCCTTGACGCCATGATTTCGTTTGCACCATTAAACGAAGATGTAATTTTAAAGGTTGTCGATAAATTCCTCATGCAGCTCGAGGCGCAATTGACGGAGAAAAAAGTCGATGTGTCATTTACCGAGGCGCTGAAAAAGTATCTGGCCAAAAATGGCTTTGATCCACTGATGGGTGCCCGGCCAATGGCACGCCTGATTCAGGACACCATCCGACGTGCGCTTGCTGATGAATTATTGTTCGGGCGGCTGGCAAGCGGCGGCAAGGTGACCATTGATATTGGACCGGATGACAAGATCAAGCTTGATATCAGCGAAGAAAAGGAGCCGGTCACGCAAGAAAACTGATCGACCGGTTTTACCAATAAAAATGCCACGGTGATTGCAGCGTGGCATTTTTATTGTCCAGATTTTGCCGATCTGTTGGCCCCAGTCGACCAGGCGTCCGGTACGGTTGGCACAAACCAATATTCATTATGCACTTCGGGTCTTTTGCAAAAAACACTTATGGCGTAAAGTAGGCAGACGCGATCGTGGACTTTGCGCGAGATTCAACGAACGGTTCAAGAACTGCCGAGGTTGCGGCAGGTCAAGCCCGTGCCACCCCCTAACTGACGCCGCTTGTCGGTTGGCTTATTACATCGAGGAGAATCATGAATAAAAAAGCAAAAGTGCTGACAAGCACGCTATTGATGACCTGTGGGTTGGTTACCTTCGTCTACGCACAAGCGCCCGCAGCCCCCGCGCCTGTTGCGCCCAGCGGACCGGCATTTGCCACGTCCAATTTGACCCCGAACGGCGTGCGATCGATGGCCGCGACCTGCGCCGCATGCCACGGCACCAACGGCGTATCGGTCGGTGGCGCGATTGGTGGATTGGCCGGGCTCAATAAAGACTATTTTGTGATTCAGATGAAACACTTCAGGGAGGGCAAACGCGATGCCACCTTGATGCATCAAATTTCAAAGGGTTATTCCGATGCAGAAACGATTGCATTGGCCGAGTTTTTTGCCGCGCAAAAGCGATAGGGAGATAAAAATGACAATGAATCGCAGAAATTTTCTTCAGGCAGGCGGCGCGGTTGTTGCTGCGGGCGGCGTGGCAACGATGACCGGTTGTGCAAGTGTCGGCGGCAGTAGCGGACCCAAGGTTGTGATTGTGGGCGGCGGGTATGGCGGGGCGACGGCTGCGAAATACATCAGGATGTGGGGGCCGAATATTGATGTCACCATCATTGAGCGCAACACATCATTTATTTCCTGCCCGATTTCCAACTTGGTGTTGGGGGGCTCACAAACCATGGCGGACATCACCGTCAGTTACGATGCCTTACAACGAAAATACGGCGTAAAAATCGTCCGTGGCGATGCAACCGCGGTCGACGTCGAGAAAAAAGTGGTGCGCATGGCGAGTGGCGAGGCCATTCCATTTGACCGGGTGATTCTTTCACCGGGCATCGATTTTATGTACGAAGCCCTGCCCGGGTTGAACAACGCCGCAGCACAGGAACGCTTTTTCCACGCATGGAAAGCCGGACCACAAACGGTGGCCTTACGCCGCCAATTGGAAGACATGCCGGATGGGGGCGTTTATGCCATCGCCATTCCAGAAGCGCCTTATCGCTGCCCACCGGGACCCTATGAACGGGCTTGTCAGGTTGCCGCTTACTTTAAAAAGTCCAAACCCAAGTCCAAGGTATTGATCCTGGACGCGAATATGGATGTGACGTCCAAAGCAGGGTTGTTCAAAAAAGCCTGGGCGGAGATGTACCCGGGAATGGTCGAATATCGTGGCTCGTCGAAACTGCTGGATGTGGATACCAAGACATCGACTGCAAAGCTGGAGTTTGGTGACGTCAAGGCAGACGTATTAAATGCCTTGCCACCGATGAAGGCCGGTTCAATTGCCGATCCGTTTATTACCGCCAACAAACGCTGGTGCGAGGTGAATTGGCTGACTTATGAGGCAAAAAATGTCCCCGGAGTCCATTTGCTGGGTGACGCCTTGCAGATCGCCCCTGCCATGCCGAAGTCTGCGCATATGGCCAATAATCACGGCAAGACTTGCGCAGCGGCGGTTGTGGCATTGTTGACCGGTGAGCAACCCAATCAAAGTCCGACGCTGAACAATACCTGTTATTCGTTTCTCTCCGCGGATCGGGTCGTGCACGTTGCATCTATTCACAAATACGATGAAAAGGACAAAACTATGAAAGCCGTTCCGGGTTCAGGCGGAGTGTCCAGCGCCGCCAGCGAGTTGGAAGCGCAGTATGCGATGTCATGGGCGAAAAATATTTGGGCCGATACGCTCGGGTAGTTTGTAACGAGTACGATAAAAAAGCCACTTTTCGAAGTGGCTTTTTTTATCCATTACGAACCGGTTTTGCAGGCGCGTTTTGCCGCCTCGGCAGGTGCAACAGTGGTTTGTATTACACCGTGATGATCCAATCCGGTTGAAACTGATCGTTGGTGCGAGAGGTCAATATGTGATCCCGCCAGTCACCGTCGACAAATAGAAATTTCTTGGCGTATCCGTCTATGTGAAAACCTAGCCTGGCCAGTAGTCGGCCACTTCTGGCGTTTTCCGGTCGGTAATTGGCGTTGATACGATGCAGTTTTTGGTCGGTAAACATGTGCTCGATCGCCGCCGTTAATGCCTCGTGCATCAATCCCTGCCCTTCGAACTGATGATCGATCTGATAACCGAGCACACAATTACAAAATGGACCACGAAAAATTTGCGAAAAACCGATCGTGCCGATCACCTTGTCCGGCGCAGACTTTGGCCGGATCCATAACCTGACCGCGCTGCCTTGTGCAAAAGCGTCCTGCGTTTTACCAACGACATTTTGCCAATACAAAAGTTGATCAAAATCGGCAGGAACCGGGGGAAACCAGCGTGCCAGATGGGGCCAGGCGCGCACATGAAAGTCATGCGCAGCACTGGCAAATTCCGGCTGTGGTAATGCCAAAATCAGCCGTTCCGTTTCGATAGACAAAGACTCTGTCGTCGACATTCGAACTACTCTTCGCGATAAAAGCGCACGTGATCGATTTTTTTGTCGCGTAGGTGATACACCGCGACGGCGCGGCGAATGGCGGGCACCCGACCGGAAATTTTTTCTTCGTCAATCACATATTCACCAATACGAATACGGCTGATCAACTCACAATGCAATTGCGGCGAACTGGCGAATAAATTGAGGTAACGAGGCCGCATTTCCGCCACCCCGGTCATCATACGTAAACCTGCGCCGTCTTCGACGATGCAGTCATCCGTGTAACAGGCCATAAACGCTTCAATATCGTGGGCGTTGTAGGCGGCGAGTTGTGCGACAACTGGATCAATCATTTTTAGTTACTCCGCAAAAATGGCCCACTGCGCCTTCCACATTTCGGTCGGAGTACGTTTGAATCCGGATTTGGCAAATTGGTGCCACCGGCCGACGACAAAGGACATGAGCGCATTGGCATAGGCGTTGGGATCGAGTGAAGCATGCAATTGGCCACCGGCTGCAGCCAGCCGGGTACTCTGCCGCAAGGACGCTTCCAACCGGTCGTGGAGTTGATTCATGCGCGCCTGCAGTCGGTCGTCTTCGTTGACCAGCGCATCACCGATCAGCACCCGGGTCATGCCGATGTTTTTTTGCGCGAAGGTCAACAACATCACCACAATGGCCTCAACCTGCTTCAGACCATCAGCCTCGTCTTTCTGAATTTTATTGACCAAGGAAAATACCGTCTCCTCAACAAATTCAATCAATCCTTCAAACATCTGCGCCTTGCTTGCAAAATGTCGATACAGCGCCGCTTCGGAGACGTCGAGTTTTTTTGCCAGCAGGGCGGTGGTTATTTTTTCGCCCTTTGGTTGCTCCAACATTTCTGCCAGCGTATGCAATATTGCGCGCCGACGTTCACCCGGTTCTGGTTTTGGCATGTAAATCTCCCTGCTGTTGTTTGCTTGCGATTAACGTCGACCGCCGAGTATGGATCCCAAAACTCCACGGATTATTCTACGTCCTGCCTCTGATGCCATTGCGCGCGCGGCCGATTTCATGGCCGCCTCGACGATCCCTTCACGCGACGACTTTCCGCCGCCCACGCCCGGCAGCCCCATTTTTGAAAACAAGTCACTTGCGCCGCTCGCGCTGCCATTGCCGGCCGCAGAATTGGTGTCGCCACCCGGTCGCGCCGCCAGCTTTTCAAATGCCGACTCGCGATCGACGGATTTTTCGTACACACCCGCCACCAGGGAGGTCGCCAATAACGATTGGCGCATTTGGGCGGTGATCGGCCCAATTTGGGATTGTGGCGGGCAAACGTAAGCGCGTTCGACGATGTTCGGCCGGCCTTTTTCATCCAGAAACGAGACTAATGCCTCGCCAACGCCCATTTCGGTGATAACGGCTGCAACATTGATCGACGGATTTTCACGAAAGGTCTCGGCAGCGGCGCGAACCGCTTTTTGGTCACGCGGTGTATAGGCGCGCAGGGCGTGTTGTACACGATTCCCTAATTGTCCGAGTACCGTATCCGGGATGTCCAAGGGGTTTTGCGTCACAAAATAAACCCCCACGCCCTTGGAACGCACCAAACGCACAACCTGCTCGATTTTTTCCAATAATTCTTTTGGAGCCTCATTGAACAATAGGTGCGCTTCATCAAAAAAGAATACCAATTTCGGTTTATCCCGATCGCCCACTTCTGGCATATTTTCGTAGAGCTCGGATAACATCCACAAAAGAAATGTGGAATACAAACGCGGGCTCGACAGCAATTTGTCGGCGGCAAGAATATTGATCACCCCTCTGCCGTTGTCGGTTTGCATCAAATCGTCGAGCGCCAGCGCCGGTTCACCAAAAAATTTGTCGCCGCCTTGTTGTTCCAACAGCAGTAACCCGCGCTGAATCGCGCCGATCGATGCCGCCGAAACGTTGCCGTAACGGGTGGTAAATTGGCTGGCATTCTCGCCGACATAGGACAGGGCGGCGCGTAAATCCTTCAGATCGAGCAGCAGCAGGCCGCTGTCATCGGCAATCTTGAAGACCATTGCCAACACGCCTTCCTGCGTCTCGTTCAGATTAAATATGCGCGCCAATAAGAGTGGGCCCATTTCCGAAATGGTGGTCCTGACCGGATGACCTTGTTCTCCAAATACGTCCCAAATCGTTGTCGGGCAACCGGCAGGCGTAAAGTTCAGCCCCAGTAACTTGCGTCGTGCGTCAACTTTTTCGTGGGGTTGGCCGGGTTGCGAAATGCCGGTTAAATCGCCCTTTACGTCAGCCATGAATACCGGCACACCGATCAAAGAGAAATGCTCGGCCAATACCTGTAATGTCACCGTTTTGCCTGTTCCCGTTGCGCCGGCGATCAGGCCATGCCGATTGGCCATGCCTGGTAATAACATCAGATCCGACAACGGTTGGGCACAGGTTTTGGCGATGAGCATGGGATTGGACATAAAACGCTTTCATTGGGCGACGTACAAAAGTCGCCTCACACCAAGTGAATCTGCATATGAGATGCGACGTGAGTGAATGTTAACATTGCATCTTTGGTTTTGCTGCGAACCCGCATCCGCCGGGGCATTGACCGCTGGCCGACAACACATAAGGAGCAAACGTGGCTGGACACTCAAAATGGGCCAATATTCAACACCGCAAGGGGCGTCAAGACGTCAAGCGCGGTAAGATTTTTACCCGCCTCATAAAAGAAATTACTGTTGCTGCCCGAATGGGCGGGGGCGAAGCCGACACCAACCCACGACTGCGGTTGGCGATGGACAAGGCGTTTGACAACAATATGCCCAAAGATACGGTCGAACGCGCCGTCAAACGCGGCTCGGGTGATTTGGAGGGCGTTAATTACGAAGAGATTCGTTATGAGGGTTACGGTATTGGTGGCGCGGCGATTATTGTTGACTGTATGACCGATAACCGGGTGCGAACCGTTGCGGAAGTCCGTTTTGCCTTTTCCAAGTTTGGCGGCAATATGGGCTCCGAAGGATCGGTGGCTTTTTTGTTTAAACATTGCGGCACCATGTTGTATGCGCCCGGCACCAACGAAGAAAAACTCATGGAAGCGGCCATTGAGGCCGGTGCCGAGGACGTGACCGCCAATGACGATGGTTCGTTTGAAGTCGTCACCGGGCCGTACGAGTTCACCGGCATTCGCACCGCACTGGAAAAAGCCGGCTTCAAGGCCGAATTTGGTGAAGTGACCATGAAAGCCACAAACGAGATTGAATTAACCGGCGACGACATCGTCAAAATGCAAAAATTGCTCGATGCAATTGAAGCCTTGGACGACGTCCAGGAAGTTTATTCCTCGGCGGTGATGGACGAAGGCGCGGGCTAATTGATCCGCCGCCGGGATGCAACACATCGCAAACTCGAAGGAGCACCATGTCGATTCTGATCACCACCACCGCAAATATTGAAGGCAAACGCATTGTCCGTTACCTCGGCTTGGTCACCGGCGAAGCCAGTGCCGAAGTGGCGCTGGTGTCCGATAAACCAGTGGCCGGTTTCGCCGACGCTTACCATAAGGTCTTACCCGGCGTGCGTGACAACGCCCTGCGCGGGGCGACCCAGGGCGCGCAGCAGGTTGGGGCGAATGCCATCATCGGCACCGCGGTCAATTACATCATCCACGGCAGTGGCAAAGGCATGGTGATGGTGACGGTTGTGGGTACGGCAGTGGTGATCGAGGACATCACATGACGGCGTTGGAACAGGCACTCGCCGATGCCGAGCAACGCAAATCACGCGACCTTCCCACTCGGTTTGAAACCACGCGGTTGATTTTACGCGCCGGAACGATGGCAGATTTGGAAGAAACAGCACCCGTCGCCGCAGCATCCGCCGCAGAGTTACGTCCGTGGATGCCATGGGCCTATCCCGAACCGAGCCGCGACAGTATGTGTGGTTATTTTTCGAGTCTGGAAAAGAAGTGGGCGGACCGTGAAGTGCTTGATTTTCAATGGATTGAGAAAAGCAGCGGACAACTCATCGGCAAAGGCGGCTTTCATCATATTGACTGGACCCTGCC
>JAYTBF010000280.1:0-3326 GCA_043737175.1 Burkholderiales bacterium | reverse complement strand
TGTGACGATTGCGCCATTTTTGTGTCACCACAATCCGCCAAATGAGTCCGGTCGCGAAATAACCCAATATCGCCATCGCGGTTGCCTGAATCGCCAGGCCAATGATCAAGGTATGGCCGAGCAGTGCAAACCAATGAAACATATTGGGGATGACCTGCCACGGCGCGGACCAAGAAAATGCCAAATCCGGCGGCACCAGATTGGCTATCGGCTCACCCGTGACCAGCGTGCCGATCGAATAGGCCAGCATGTACAAGGGAATAAACGTAAACGGATTGGTGTAGAACGTCGCGGCGGCGGCGGCAAGCACGTTGGCACGCAATGGAATCGCGACCAGTATCGCCAACAGGATTTGCACCGGACCGGGAATGAGCCCGGTGATGATGCCGATAGCCACGCCGAGTGCGACGCTATGCCGATGCATATGCCACAAACGTGGATGGTGGAGCCAAGGTGCCAGCCACATCATGTATTTGTTCGCCCGAATAGATTCTGGTTTCGGCAATTTGTCCCGCAAATAACGTTTCATTGATTACGCATCATTTCGAATTTTAAATTTTTAAATTGCTGCTTGCCAGTTGGTACAAAAGTTACAAAAAAACGCTATCGGTGGCAAAACCTGACCTGACCAACACCCGCCACACCCCACGTCCGACATCTGATTCCGACATCTGATCCGACACTATCGCACAGGCCGGTGTGGACGCTGTCAGCCAAATCTCGTGCAGCAGCGTTAGCTTGGACAAATCATCATATTAAAATTTTCCGGCGTGCCAATCTTGCGCCGGAAAATTTTGCGCAATTGTTTTGGGGTCCAGGGCTTGGTCTGCTGTTTCTATCAATGGTTCGACTCAAAATCAAATTCCGTGCGCGCCTTTGTCCTCGGCCTGATTCTCGGCACTCTCACTTTACAAACTCGTGCGCTGCTGCCGCTGACCCCGGCGTGGGAGCCGATAGTGGCTGCTTTGTTGCTGGTGTTGTCGGCGTTGGCCACCATGCGTTTGCACGAAAAAATCGGCCGCCGTGCGATTTTAACGGTCGTGGTGGCCATTCTTTGGTTTGGCGGCGGTGTGCTGGTCGGCTGGGGTTATGCCCAACACCGCGCCGAAATACGGCTGGCCGAAGAATTGCCGCGCGTTTGGGAAGGGCGCGATATCGAAGTCATTGCCGTCGTGAACAAGCTGCCGACCATCACCGAACGCGGCATACGATTTCAAGTTGAAGTTGAACAGGTGGTGACTGCAACCGCCGTTGTACCGAAAAATATTGCGCTCACTTGGTACAGCGAAACCAATCGTAAAACAGCCGAAGTGACGTTGCCACCAACCCTCACGCCGGGTGACCGCTGGCATCTGACGGTGCGCCTGCGACGGCCACACGGCTCTGCCAATCCCCACGGATTTGATTTTGAAGCGTGGGCATTGGAGCGCAATATTCGCGCCACCGGTTATGTTCGCCAAAAGGGTGCCAATGAAAAGTTACCCGAGGCGGCGACCGGCGTGATGATTTCGGTTGATCAAACGCGGTTGTCGATTCGCAATCGTATGGTGGCCGCATTGGGTGATGAACCGTATCGGGGCGTGTTGATTGCACTGGCCATTGGTGAACAAAATGCCATTCCCGCCGCACAATGGAAAACATTTTGGCGCAGTGGCACCGGCCATCTCATGTCGATATCGGGATTACACATCACCATGGTGGCGGCGTTAATGTACTGGCTAGGTTTTATGCTGTGGGCACGATTGCCCGCCCTGGCCGCACGCATGCCGGCGCAGCGGGTCGCGGCCCTGGGCGGTGCCGTCACGGCATTGGTCTATTCACTCATTGCCGGATTTTCGGTGCCGACTCAGCGTACTTTTTTTATGCTGCTGGCAGTCGCGATCGCGTTATTTGTTGGCCGCGGTCTGTCCGGCTCGCGCATTTTGGCGGCCGCATTGTTTGCGGTGGTGTTACTTGACCCCTGGTGTGTGTTGGCACCGGGGTTTTGGTTGTCGTTTGGTGCGGTGGCGATGATTTTTTATGTCACCACCAATCGGCCTGGCAAATTAAATTTGTGGTCGGCGGCGGTCAAAACACAGGTGGCGGTCACGCTCGGATTATTACCGATGACCCTGGCACTTTTCCAAGAGGTGTCGGTGGTTTCACCACTTGCCAATGCGGTTGCCATCCCGGTGGTGAGCTGGCTGGTGGTACCGATTACATTGCTTGGTGCCATCCTGCCGTTTGATTTTTTATTACATCTGGCGCATTTTGTAATGAGTTTCACTTACCACCTACTCGATTGGCTGGCGAGCCTGCCCAACGCCGTATGGCAATCCCATGCGCCGCAAATTTGGACGGTGGTGATGGCCATGACCGGTGTGGTGATGTTGTTATTGCCCCATGGCATACACTTTCGCTGGGTTGGGTGGGTGGCGATGTTGCCGATGTTTTTGGTGCTGCCACCGACCCCCAAGCCGGGAGAATTGTGGGTGACGTTACTCGATGTTGGACAGGGCTTGGCGACCGTGGTGCGCACTACAAACTACACCATGGTGTATGACACCGGCCCGAAGTGGAATCCGGATGCCGACTCGGGCAATCGCATTGTTGTGCCGTATTTACGCGGTCAGGGTATTCGTAACCTCGATGCGCTGGTCATCACCCACGCCGATGAAGATCACTCCGGTGGCGCCCGCTCGATTATCGACGCGCGCAATCCAAGATGGGTCATGACCTCGGCCAATCCACAAAGTGAATACCTGAAAAACGCGGCAGAAGTCATGCGCTGTGAAGTCGGCGATATCTGGCGCTGGGACGGCGTTGATTTTGATGTATTACACCCGACCACACCAGCCTACGATGAGACACGCAAATCCAATAATATCGGCTGCGTGATTAAAATTACCGCGCCCGGAGGTTCGGTTTTGATGACAGCCGATGTTGAAAAATCGGTCGAGGCCGAATTGATCGCCCGCGCCGCCGACGAACTCAAGGCCGATGTGTTGATCGTTCCGCACCATGGCAGTAAAACGTCATCCACCGACCTATTTATTGATGCGGTGAACCCTAAGTTGGCATTGATTCCAGTCGGCTATCGCAATCGTTTTCGTCATCCGCACGCCGACGTGCTGGCACGGTATGCGGTGCGCGATATTGCCGTTTTGCGCACCGATTGGGAAGGCGCGATCACTTTGAAATTTTCTGCCGATGCCAATGGGACGCCGGTCGTGACCTCACACCGCGCCGCCAACAGACGCTACTGGACGAATATGCCGGTGCGTGGGGTTGGTGATGAGAAACTCTAGTACTGGCGCGGCTTTCAGGCACAAATACCGCCAGAGACA
>JAYTBF010000279.1:0-3329 GCA_043737175.1 Burkholderiales bacterium | reverse complement strand
AAAGGACCAATATCGTGAGCGTAAAACAGGCGGCGGCAATTATTTTTTCGACCGTGATTCTAGTCGGATGGTCGTCGGCCGTCACGGCGCAGGTGGCGATTGTGCTGAACTCGGGTGATGGCTCGGTCAGCTTGATTGATCGGGTCAAACGTGAGGAAATTAAACGGTTTCCGGTTGGCAAAGAGCCCCACCATTTAATGGCCACGCCGGATGATCAATATTTAATTGTTGCCAATGCCGCGTCCAATGATCTGGTGTTTCTGGATCCGAAAACAGGTGAAATCAAACGGCGACTGGAAAATATCTCCGATCCCTATCAAATCGGCTTTTCGCCGGATCGAAAGTGGTTTGTGTCGGTATCATTGCGACTAAATCGCACTGATATTTATGATGGCAACTTCAAATTGGTGAAGCGCCTGGCGATGCCAAAAGCGCCGTCACATGTGGCATTTAGTAGTGACAGCACAACGGCGTTTGTGACCCTGCAAGATTCCAACCAACTCACCGCCATTGATCTCAATACACAAACCATCAAGTGGACAATTGCCGTGGGCAATATGCCTGCCGGGGTGTGGGTCACGCCAGACGACAAACACGTGCTGATTGGCATGACCGGAGAGGACTATGTCGAGGTGATTGATTGGCGTACACAAAAGTCGATCAAGCGCATCAAGACAGGCAAGGGAGCACATAACTTTATTGCCATGGGTGATGGCCGCCGTTTATTGGTGACCAATCGGGTGGCCAATACCATCAACATCATTGATCAACAATCGTTGACAGTCATTGATACCATCAACGTGCCCGGCGGACCGGATTGTATGGAATTGACCGCGGATGGCAAGGAGTTATGGGTGACCTCGCGCTGGGCGAAAAAAGTCACCATTGTTGATATGGAAACGAAAAAAATCATCAAACAAATTCCGGTTGGCAAATCACCCCATGGCATTTATTTTCTAGGGCACGCTGCGCGCAAATAATGATGGGCACGATTGCAAATAGTCGGCCACGACATCTGCCTGGAAAGTTTGCTGGACTGATGGTGGCAGCTGTTTTTTTGTTTGCAGCCGTTGCGGCGCAGGCGGCCACAAATTCATGTCAGGCAACCGTTTACCTGACCATTGATACCGGGCATATGGGGCCGGCAGAAGAAATGGCCGCGACCTTGAACCGGCATCAAGTCAAAGCGACTTTTTTCCTCGCCAACGAAAAGACCCGACGCGGCAATACGTCTTTGGATTTATCTTGGCGCGCTTTTTGGCAGGCGCGTGCCGAGGAGGGGCATGGTTTTGGCTCACACACGTGGCGACATTGGTATTTTCGCGGCGACGTTGGCACCGATAAAGTGCGTTATGTTCCCTGGGGTGCGCAGCAGGGGGCATTGCTCGATCAAGCACAGGTCTGTGCGGAAATCAAACACAGCGAAGACGTATTCA
The DNA here is from genome assembly GCA_043737175.1 of Burkholderiales bacterium. Classification (GTDB taxonomy): domain Bacteria; phylum Pseudomonadota; class Gammaproteobacteria; order Burkholderiales; family Usitatibacteraceae; genus UKL13-2. Next base: position 1,893 of record JAYTBF010000279.1, on the reverse strand, counting down.
GACAAATGACCGGTCGTGGTTTTGACGGCATCTGGCGCGCGCCTGGTGGCAAACTGACGCCCAATACACTGCGTTTTGCCGAAGCCTGCGGTTACAAACACATTGCGTGGTCGCCAGCGGGGTTTTCCGGTGATGAATTGCCCAGCGAAAAATTTCCCGGTGATCGACTCATCGCCAATCAGCTGCGCGACATCAAAAATGGCGACATCTTGCTTTGGCATCTCGGTATATGGTCCCGCAAAGAGCCTCTTTATCCGCAGCTGGATACGTTGATTGTCGGGCTGAAGAAGCGTGGATTTTGTTTTGCCACCATATCGGTGCACCCGCCTGAGAAAACATCTGCAAGTATGCCGATCACATCGACCACATCGACCACATCGATCAACACGATCGACAAAACGAAGCGGCGTGAATAGTCATGTTTGAATGGTTTGCCAATATTTTTTCTGAACTACACCAGCATGTATTTGAAAGCGGTGTACTGCCGGTTGTTTATGCATTGGGACTTGGTGGGTGGGCGGAGCAGGCATTTGACGCCACCGAAGTATTTTTGGTGGGGGCAATCGAAATCACTTTGTTGGCGGTGATGTTGGGTGCGCTTGAAAAATGGCGGCCGGTCGAGGTGCAGTCGAATGTGGCGAGCAGAAAACTTGATGTGATTTACACCATGTTGAACCGGCTCGGCTTTGTGCCGTTGCTGATGTTTGTGTTGTTAATGCCGCTGATTGATGGCATCGATGCCGAACTACGCATGGCCGATATTATTATGCCGAGCCTCGAGAATTGGCTGCCGTGGCTCAATTCGGAGCCGTTCTTGTCGTTTCTGTTCTACCTCGTACTGTTGGATTTCGTTTCGTACTGGCTGCACCGATGGCAACATCGCTTTCATTGGTGGTGGTCGTTGCATTCCTTGCACCACGCGCAGCGCGAGATGAGTTTCTGGTCGGACAATCGCAATCATTTGCTGGATGTTTTTTTGATTGATGCTATTTTTGCTTTGATCGCATTGCTAATTGGTGTGCCACCGGCCCAGTTTGTTGCGCTGGTGGTGGCGTCACGGGTGGTTGAAAGTCTTTCACATGCCAATTTGCGCATGAGTTTTGGCAAGATTGGCGAAACCATATTGGTCAGCCCGCGGTTTCACCGTGTTCACCATGCCATTGGCATCGGCCACGAGGGGCGCACTCAGGGGTGTAACTTTGCCGTGTTATTTCCGGTGTGGGATGTGGTGTTTGGCACGGCGAATTTTGAACCAATTTATCCGCCAACAGGGGTTCGAGACCAATTGACAGGTCGGGACTACGGTGACGCATTTTGGAACCAGCAATGGCTGGGAATCAAACGGCTGTTCAATTCCCGCCATTCGTAAACTTCGTAAACTTCGTAAACTTCGTAAACTCCGGTAATCAAATCGTTAGTTGATTACGCCCGGGCCGTTGCGACGGCGTAGGTCGGTCATTGTGTTCACAGCTTGAACTGACCGGCTCGCGCCAATTTCGGTTGCGTAGACAAGGCGCCCCATATCTTGGGAAATCAACGATGTTGGTGCCACAGGAGCGCCGGGTACGCCAAAGGCCACCGTCCCGCCTATATTGTCGACGACGAAAAATACCCGGCCGGAATTTCCGCCGGTTCCCAAGAAGAAGCCATCAAATCGGCCGGTGGTCTGAATTCCGGTGCAGGCACCACTGCAGGTCACGGTTAAGGGTGCGACGTTGGTCACCGGTGCACCGGTTGCCGCAGAAAAGCCAACGCCAATAATGGGCACATTGGCTGCGCTGGCATTCATTGTTGGACCCGCGCCGCCGACCGAGCGGGTGGTGGCGATGGTCGCGTTAAAGCCCACCGTGCGCGTTGCAAAATTGGCATTTAACGTTCCGCTCACGGCGGATG
>JAYTBF010000278.1:0-8144 GCA_043737175.1 Burkholderiales bacterium | reverse complement strand
TTCAAGATAAACGTAAATGGACCGGGCGTATGCATTTTCAACAAACGATACTGGCTGTTGTCCACTTTCGCGAAGGTGCCAATTTCCGAAAGGTCGCGACAAACCAAGGTGAAATGATGGCGCTCGTCAACCTGGCGCAGCTGGCGAATGCGCTCCATGGCCGCCTTGTCGCCAATGTGACAGCCCAGCGCGTAGCAGGAATCGGTCGGGTACGCGATCAGGCCGCCTTGGCGGACAATTTCCACTGCGCGTTTAATCAGCCTTGGCTCTGGGTGGGTTGGATGTAATCGGAAAAACTGACTCATTTGGTAACCGTCATAACGTTCAATTAAAAAGCTGCCAGACCGGTCGCAAATCGCGATCAATCTCGTTGAGCCGTGGCAATCGTCCCGGCTCAACCGATGATTCCTCGATGCCGTGAAAATCAGCGCCACGTGATGCAAAAAAATCAAACGCCTTACAGTGCGCGGCAAACGAAGCATATTCCGCCGGAGAATGGCTACCAGTAACGACTTCTATGGCATGCCCATCCAGATCCTTAAATTCGTTAAATAACGCGGCGAGTTCATTCTTTGCCAATCCATAACGCCCCGGATGGGCAATGACAGCAACCCCGCCCGCTGCGCGAATCCAAGCCACCGCCTCCGCCAAATCCGCCCATTTGTGCGGCACATATCCTGGGTTTCCAGGTGTGAGATAACGCTTAAAAACAGTGCTGACGTCCTTTACGATCCCTCGCGCCACCAATGCGCGCGCAAAATGGGCTCGGCCGAGCATTTCTTTGTTTTTTGCCAGTGCCAAGGCCTCGTCAAAAATTTCACCGATACCCGCCGTGGCCAATTGGCGTGCAATCGCCTTCCCGCGTATGATGCGACCGCTACGGACACTGGCAAGCCCATCCAGCAAAATTCGATTGGTCGGGTCGATGTCGAGACCGACAATATGCACAGTGCTCGACAATGAATCAACATCGCCCTGTGGGATCCAAGATACCGAAATCTCGACACCAGCAATAAACCGCAGACCGACGCTTGCCGCAGAATTTGCGGCTTCCGCAATATTTGTGACGGTATCGTGGTCCGTCAACGCGACCGCATCACAACCATTTTTTTGCGCAAGTGCAATCAATGCAGTCGCGGAAAGTGTTCCATCAGACGCATTAGTATGGTTGTGCAGATCAAAATTAAGCGAGTTCAAAACAAACCTTTGCCGTAATTTACGGTCGGACAAGACGAATTGCCCAATAATCAAACAAAATTAACCATTAATTTGATTCAATTTTCCGAAAAAAACTGTAAAAAAATGATCTATCCAACATTGTATGGCTGAAATCAAACCAATTCGATTCACCTCCAAAGATACCTTGGACCAAGCTGCGAGTATTTCGGATCCAATCGTCGCCCTTTCAGCTCAATTTGCACCCCTGGCAGAGACCATTCTTGGCCAAAAACCAGCCGCCAGTGTGTGTGAATCTGTCCAGGTTATTTCCGGATTTCTACAGGCGGCCGCCAGCCTGGACAAGTGTTATGGCGAAGATGCGGAACTACCGGTCGAGGGTGCGGCCGACGCTGCGAATGAAGCCTGTCGCGCCATGGCGGATTTGCAAAATCAGTTAGCCCGACTGGATTTGGGCGCCCATTATGAAACGCCCCAAAGCGCCATGAATGCCTTGGATGCGTGTGCCATCGGCATCGGCCTCTGGTGCATGCGTCATCAACTCGTCATTGCCGCCGCCGAACCGATCATTAACGCCCTTGCCCGTCGCGCCAACGATGCGGCCAGCAAACAGGAAACCGCCGCAACCTTCGCACTCATGCAGGGGTTTGTGGTCCACCTCAAACCCATGTTTCAAGCCGACCTTGAACGCTCCAATCCTGATCGCCCGTGGCGGGTTCTCACCGTGAATTTTGCGATTACCGCCATTCGTACGGGGGATGAATCGATGATGCGCTACGCGTTTGACAATCTCAACCAGGCGTTGCCGGATGAACGCGCCGCTTTTTATGCCGAAGCCCACACATTGGCGAGCCTACCGGGGTTTCCGGATGGGGTTCGCATTCAGATTGAACAAGAACATCGCCGATTCAGCCCCATCCATTAGGCTTGACGCGCCATGTAGGGTGATCGTGAGATAATTCGCAGTTACCTTTCCATGGCACCACCCGGCACCAAGCCGTATTCGCAAAATTATTGAGCATGAAATTTTTATTTGATTTTTTCCCGGTTGTACTGTTTTTTGCCGCTTACAAAGCATATGACATTTATGTCGCGACAGCCGTCGCAATTGTCGCATCCATCGTGCAGGTTGGTTATTTAAAGCTGGCCCGCAAAAAAGTTGAACCGATGATGTGGGTGGGCTTGGGCATTATTGTTATCGCCGGTGGCGCAACCATTATTTTCAAGAACGAAATGTTTATCAAATGGAAGCCAACGGTGTTGTTTGCCGCAATGGCGGTGGCCATTGGTGTCACCCAATTTTGGTTCAAAAAAAATCCGGTATCGTTTATTTTTAATAACGTGATCGAGGCACCGGACGCGGTATGGCGCAAGTTGTCTATTTCTTGGATTATTTTTTTACTGTCCATTGCCGTACTTAACCTTTGGTTTGCGTATTACACGTCAACAGATGTTTGGGTGCTGTTTAAGACCTTTGGTGATATGGGCCTGTTTTTCATTTTTATCATTGCACAGATTTTTTGGTTGATGCCATATTTGCCGGAAGAAAACGACAAGCCGGCAGCGGAAGTCCCAGTCGATGATCCTTTAAAGGCCGTCAAATAATGCTGTATGCCATCATTTGTGAAGAATTACCCGGCGCACTGGAGCGCAGACTCGCCAATCGCCCCGCTCATGTTGCGCGTCTGAAGGTGTTGCAAGCGGAAGGCCGACTCATTCTGGCGGGACCCCATCCAAACATTGATGCCGAAGATCCGGGGCCTGCAGGATTTTCAGGCTCATTGATTGTTGCTGAGTTTGCGTCCCGCGAAGTGGCGCTGGCATGGGCCGCAGACGATCCTTATTGCCACGCCAATGTTTTTTCGAAAGTCACCGTTAAACCCTTTAAAAAGGTGCTGCCGGCCTAGGCCGCAGACTGGATGATGCAAACCACCCCGTCTATTCGCGAACAAATTTTGGCAAGATTGTCGGTCCTGCAACCGACCTTGCTGGAAGTAACCGACGACTCGGCGTCCCATGCCGGCCATTCCGGGGCCGCCGCGCATACCGCACGCACCGGACAAACCGGCGGATCACACTTTGTGCTGACGATTGAGTCACCGGTATTTGCAGGAAAATCATTGATTGCCCGGCACCGGTTAATTTATGCCGAATTGGACGGCCTGATGAAAACGCATATTCACGCTTTAAAGATCGACGCGCGCGCCGCATAATTTTAATTCACGTTTTATCTGTATTATTTGGTTTTTCCCGTTTTAATTCGTCCCATTTACCAGAAGGAAGAAGCAATGCAACTGACCAACAAAACCCTTGCACTCGCAATTGCAATTACCGCAATGTCACCTTTCGCCATTGCCCAGACCAAAGCAGAAAAAGCCCCGGTTAAAACTGAGAAAGCCGCCCCGGCAAAATCAGAAGGCCGCATCAGCGTGAATGGCGTCATCATCCCAGCCGCATATTTCAGCGCAATGAGCCAGGAACAAGCCGCCTCCGGACGTCCGCCATCACCGGAAACCAATGCCGCCATTAAAGACGAATTGGTAAATCGCGAAATCCTCGCACAGGCCGCCGCCAAACGTGGTCTCGACAAGGATCCAAACATCGCCGCGCAAATGAAAATCGCCGCGCAGGCCGTGCTGATTCGCGCCTACTTTGATGACTACGTCAAAGCCAACCCGGTAAAAGACGAGGCGCTCAAAGCGCAATACGACGAGTTCGTAAAACAAATGGGCGACAAGGAATTCAAAGCGCGCCACATTTTGGTTGAAACAGAAGAAGAAGCAAAAACAATCATCGCCCAGCTGGGTCGTGGTGAGTCGTTTGAAAAGTTGGCCAAAGAAAAATCCAAAGACACCGGTTCGAAAGACAATGGCGGCGATTTGGATTGGGGTCCCGCCGGTCGTTACGTGCCTGAATTTGGCAACGCCATGCGCGCCTTGCAAAAAGGGCAGACCACACCAAACGCGATCAAAACCCAGTTCGGCTGGCACGTGATTCGTCTGGACGACTCCCGCGAGATGAAGCAGCCATCGTTTGATGAAGTCAAAGAAAACTTCCGTCAGCGCGCCCAACAGGAAATCGTTGGCAAATTGGTTGGTGATTTGCGCAGCAAAGCCAAAATCGAAGAAAAATAGATTGTTCGACCATGGTTTTGCCGACACTTTGTCGGCAAATAAAAAAGGCAGCCTCGGCTGCCTTTTTTATTTGTGCTTCAATTCTGCGTTGGCCAGTCGCGTCGCCGGGTGGTGATCAATATGAACACACGCCGAGATTTCTCGGCTGGTTTTGTACTGTAATTGAAAAACCGCCACTTGACTAGTATTGCGCGCGCGCAAACATTCACGTAATTTACAACCATGACCCAACCCCTCGCGCCCATTCGTGTGCAGTTCGCCAAGGCTGGAAATTATTACCGGCTGGAAGCATCCATATCGCGCCTGCTGCCGCGCGAAGCATCTATAGTCATCGCCGCCTTTACCGAGTCGTGGACCAAACCAGAGGAAATTGAACGTGTCACGGTAGGTGATGGGTCGGGTGAAGCTGTCGCCGTCACATTGATGGCCGACCATGAAATCAAAGCTGGCGACCGACCGGAAGATGTTTCAAAACGGCTCAGTTATGCAATCTGGCAAAAACTCGACCGATACGTCAAGGTCACCGTGGAAACCACCTATCTCGGCGAATCACCCGATGCGCATTTCGAATTTGGCGAAGCCGAATATGCGAGCGCCTATGGCGCACGCTTTGAGCGCTAATACGGTCGACCAGTCGTCCGACTGAATAGACCCACAGTCCTATCCCAGCCAAACCCGCGCATTCCTGAACATACGCATCCACGGACTCTCGTCGCGCCATTCATTTGGATGCCACGACAGATTCACACTCAAGCTCGCCCGCTCGGGGTGGGGCATCATGATATTAAACCGCCCATCGGCAGTGGTAAACGCGGTCATACCCAGCGGCGAGCCGTTTGGATTGGCAGGAAACAATTCAGTGGCGTGACCGTGATTATCGACAAATTCAGCGGCACATAACCAGCGCGCGGCATCCTGCTGGGTTGCATCGCGAAACACCGCCCGACCTTCACCATGCGCAGTGGGCACCGGGATCACCGAGCCGGCCATACCCGTGAACAAAATGGATGGTGATTCACGGATCGCCACCATCACCGTACGCGCTTCATACTGTTCGCTGGCGTTGCGCTCCAAATGCGGCCAGTTTTCGGCGCCTGGAATAATCGACGATAGGTTCGACATCATCTGACAGCCGTTACACACTCCCAGGGCAAACACGTCTTGTCGATTAAAAAAAGCTGCGAATTCATCACGCGCACGGGCATTAAACAAAATTGATTTTGCCCATCCTTCACCCGCGCCCAATACGTCGCCGTAAGAAAAACCACCACACGCCGCCAACCCTTTGAAATCGGCAAGGGAAACCCGGCCGGAAATGATGTCGCTCATATGTACGTCGTAGGCGTCAAACCCCGCCTTAAAAAACGCATGCGCCATTTCCAATTGCCCATTCACGCCCTGCTCGCGCAAAATCGCAATTCTAGGTTTGCTGCCCATGCCAATAAATGGCGCGGCAATATCCTGGTGTGGGTCAAACATCAGTTTGGCAAACAGACCGGTATTTTTCTCGTCCAATAGCCGGTCATATTCTTGATTGGCAGTAGCCGGATTATCCCGCAACGATTGAATCAGATAACTGGTTTTGCTCCATGCCCGCTGCAAATCAACACGTTTCTCCACCAGAATGGGCTTTGCACTTCGTATGAGTCGTAACTCATCACTGTTGTTCACGTGTCCAACAATATGGGCGACTTTGCCCAATCCGGCGGCACGCAACACCTGCATCACCGCTTCACGATCGGCCCGGCGAATTTGTAAAACTGCACCGAGTTCCTCACTAAACAGTGCCGCGAGCACACTCGCATTGGCCGCCAGTTTGTTCGATGTCGACGTGGTGTCGTAATCATCCACATCGGCTTCTTTTTCGTTGTAAATCAACGGGTCTAAAACCAACGTCGCACCGATGTGGCCGGCGAACATCATCTCCGCCACAACAGCGACCAAGCCGCCATCCGAGCGGTCATGGTAGGCGAGAATTTTGCCACTGCGCGACAGAATACGAATAGCCGCAAAAAACGCGGTTAACAATGCCGCATCATCCAGGTCTGCCGGTTGTTTGCCAACCTGACCGTACACCTGCGCCAGTGCTGAACCACCCAGTCTATTTTTGCCCTGACCGAGGTCGATCAATAGCAGTTCGCCATTTACTTCATTAACCAACATCGGTGTCAGCGTTCGCGACGCATCCCGCACAGTGGCAAAGGCGGACACAACCAACGACACCGGCGCAACCACAACTTTATTGACACCGCCTTCGGTCCACGCGGTTTTCATCGACAACGAATCTTTGCCGACCGGTATGCCAACGCCCAGTTGCGGACAAAGTTGCATGCCGACTGCCTCAACAGTGGCAAACAATTTTGCATCCTCACCGGCAACACCGGCCGCCGCCATCCAATTGGCGGATAGTTTGATATCGCTGATGGCATCAATATCGGCTGCGGCTATATTGGTCACGGCCTCACCCACCGCCATACGCCCTGATGCGGGCGCATCGAGCACGGCAATCGGGGTGCGCTCACCCATCGCCATGGCTTCGCCTGCGAGTGTGTTGTAACCCATCAGCGTGACTGCACAATCGGCCACCGGCACCTGCCATGGGCCGACAAACTGATCCCGCACCGTGAGGCCGCCGACTGAGCGGTCACCGATGGTGATTAAAAACGACTTGTCGGCAACAGCGGGCAATTGCAGTACCCGATAAAGCGCGTCTTTTAAATCGATATCGTCGGTCACAAACTCGGCGGCAGGATCGACCACGGTTGTCACGTCACGGTGCATACGCGGCGGTTTGCCGAGCAATACATCCATATCCATTTCCACGGCATTGTTTTCAAATAGTGGGTCGGCAACAATTAATGTCTGTTCGACCACCGCCTCACCCAACACCGCAAACGGACAACGTTCCCGCGCACAAAATTGCTGGAACATCAGTAATGATGCTGGCGCAATCGCCAGCACATAACGCTCCTGTGATTCATTCGACCAAATTTCCTTGGGACTCATGCCGGGTTCGAGTGTCGGCACCTTGCGCAAATCAAAAATGGCACCGGCACCTCCGGTATGCGCCAACTCGGGCAGGGCATTGGATATGCCACCGGCGCCGACGTCGTGGATCGACAAAATCGGATTGGCATCGCCACGCTGCCAGCAAGCGTCAATCACTTCCTGACAGCGACGCTGCATCTCGGCATTGGCACGCTGTACCGAATCAAAGTCGAGCGACTCGGTGTTGGTGCCAGAGGCAACCGACGATGCCGCGCCGCCACCCAGACCAATGCGCATACCGGGCCCGCCAAGCTGGATCAGCAGTGTGCCGGGTGGCAGCGGCTTTTTATGGGTATGGTTGGCGGCAATGCTGCCCAAGCCACCGGCAATCATGATCGGCTTGTGGTAGCCGCGCACCACACCATTGACCATTTGTTCATAGGTGCGGAAATAACCGCACAAATTGATGCGGCCAAATTCATTGTTAAACGCCGCGCCACCAAGAGGGCCTTCAATCATGATGGCCAGCGGCGAAGCGATCCGCGACGGTTTGCCGTAGTTAATTTCCCACGGCTGCACATAACCCGGAATAGCCAGATTCGATACCGAAAATCCGGTCAGGCCGGCTTTCGGTTTTGCACCGATTCCGGTTGCGCCCTCATCGCGAATTTCGCCGCCCGAACCGGTGGCCGCGCCTGCAAACGGCGAAATCGCGGTGGGGTGGTTATGCGTTTCGACCTTCATCAGGATATGCGTCGGCTCGAGGCTATAGCGATAACTGCCATCAGCGCGCGGATAAAAACGCTCGATGGTTGCACCGGCGATCACAGAAGAATTATCCGAATA
>JAYTBF010000277.1:0-8195 GCA_043737175.1 Burkholderiales bacterium | reverse complement strand
GCGAACCGCTGTCGCTCATTTTGGCGGACATCGATTTTTTCAAGGCGTATAACGACGCTTATGGTCATCAGGGAGGCGACGATTGTTTGCGCCAGATCGCGCAGGCATTGAGCCAGTCCACGCGCAGGCCGGGTGATGTGGTGGCGCGTTATGGTGGCGAAGAGTTTGCAATCGTGTTGCCGGATACCCCTGCCGACGGTGCCATGTTGGTGGCCCTGAAGGCAAAGGAACTGGTTGAAAAATTTGCAATTCCCCACGCCTTTTCCGCCACCGGACCGATTGTCACGCTGAGTCTTGGCATCGTCACCGGGATCGTCGATCAAGTCACAACGGCCGAACAAATTATTGGCCGTGCGGATCATGCCCTGTATGAAGCCAAACGCCAGGGGCGCAATCGCATCGTTGTGTTTGGTTCGGCCGCCGGAAAATAGGTCAAAATTTTAGGCGCGTTTTAGCGCTGCACGCACCCACCCACCCACGCGGTGTTCAGGGCGCGCATTCTGCTCCATCTTGGCTCGAATCCTATTCGAATTTTCTAAATTTCCGAACTCTATACATCAAGGTCAAACCATGACAATTTCTTTATACGCCGCGTCCGTTCCGGTATTCAAACAAATGCTCAACGCGACCGCGGGGATTTTGACCAAAGCAGAAGCCCATGCAACCGCAAAGAAAATTGACGCCGCGGTGTTGTTGCAGTCGCGTCTCTACCCGGATATGTTTCCGCTGTTACAGCAGGTGCAGATTTCCGCTGATTTTGCGCGCGGTGTCTCCGCCCGATTGGCGGGGGTGGAGGTGCCGGTGGTGGACGGTGGCCAAACCAACTTTGCAGATTTGCAGACGCTCATCAACACCACACTGGCATTTTTGGATACGTTGACGCCGGCGCAAATTGACGGCCAGGAAAACCGCGAAATTATTCTGCGCCCGGGCACACCCAAAGAGCGCAAATTTACCGGCCAGGCGTATTTGTTAAATTACGCATTACCGCAATTTTTCTTTCATGTCACCACCACCTATGCCATCTTGCGCCACAATGGTTTGGAAGTCGGCAAACGTGATTACATGGGCGCCTACTAGCCGGGAGTGCACGATCGGGCATTGCCATTGGGAGATTCGCAGATGATTCAAAACCACGCCCGATTCGTTTTGATTTTGATTGTCACCTGTATGGTGTCGATTGGATTTGCCCAGGGACGACCGGACCCGGCCAAGTTGATCGCCGAGCAGTTACAGGCCATGAAAAAATTGTCGTTTATGGATGGTGTCTGGCGTGGTTATGCGGCGGACGGCAAACTGATTTTTAATGCCTTTGCCAGTCTTACGTTTGATGTCTCGACCAAGACCTATCAAATGAATTCGCATGCGCAGGGCAATGTCGGCAACTTTGTGCTGACGCCGACGGCAAATGGTTTTATTTGGGAAATTCCAGCCGGGCCGATGGTCATTCGGTATACGGCGGAAATCAAAGACGGCAACTGGCGGCAGATTGGCGAACGCATCATGACGGGCAAGGAGACGGTGCGTTTTTTTGAAATGAATCTCAAGCGTATCGCCGAATCCGACTGGCCCGCCGCCGGTGCCATTGCCCACAAATAGTTTTTTACAGACCGTTGTGATTGGCCATCACGACAACAGATGCGGATAGGTCCACCTTAGAAATCGACGGAGTAATATGCGCAAATTATCACTGCTGGATTTTGGTTTTTTTATTGCCGAAACCGAGGCCAGCCCCAAACACGTGGCCGGTTTGATGATTTGCAAACGGCCGGTGAAATCTCCGCCGGGGTTTGCAAAAAATATTTATCGTGAATATTTGGCATTCACTGGGGTCGAGGCACCGTTTAATTCTGTGATTAATTTTTCCATGACAGCGATGCCGACCTGGCAGGAGGCCGAGGAAATCGACTTATTGCAGCATATTTTCTATCACAAGCTGCCAAAAAATAAAAATAGCCGTGAAGCGTTGTATGACTTTGTTGCCAAGTTGCATACCCCGTTGCTTGATCGGTCGCGCCCATTGTGGGAAGTGCATGTGATCGATGGCGTGGTCGGTGGCAGATTCGCCCTGTATCAAAAAATTCACCACGCTTGTGCCGACGGCGTGACCTTGTCGCGTTGGCTTGCGGACAGTCTGTCAACAACACCCCGGACATTGAAACTCACGCCGTTTTGGACGCTGCAGCATAGTGCGTTTTCAATTGGCCGCAAAAAACGCGATCAGGCCATGATGCAATCAACCTGGCAGGAGGTGATTGGCAATAGCCGGCGTTTTCTGGGCATTGGCCGGCTCGCCACCATGTTGGTGCTCGAGGGATTTAAGCTGACCAAAAACGCCATTGCACTGCCGTTTGTTTCGAGTGCGGTGACACCATTGACTGGACAGGTCACGCCCGGCCGTCAATTTGCCACTACCGGCGTTTCCATGGCGCGGATAGACGAGGTGCGCCAACGTACACGCTCAACCGTGAATCACATCGCGCTGACCTGCCTGGACGGTGCATTGCGGCAATATCTAAAAGATCAAAAGGTCACGCTGACCAAGCCGATCATCATTCAAATGCCGGTCAGCCTGCGCAAAGAGGGCGAAAAAACCGCCGGCAATAAACTCGGCATTATTTTGGTTGAATTGTCACCTCCAACTGATGATCCGTATGTTCGTTTGCGCAATATTGGATTTTCACTACGCAATGTGCGCACGATGATTGACAGTGTGGCACCGGAGGCAATCGAGTCCTACACCATCATCACCGGGCTGATTGCGCAGATTGCCGAATTGCTCAAGCTGAGTAATACGCTGCCGCCGATGGGTAATACGCTTGTGTCAAACGTGCCCGGCCCGAAAAAACACCTGTATGTCAGAGGTGCCAAAATCGAAGAAATGCAACCCATCAGCACATTACCGCCGAGCAACCTACTCAACATCACATTGTTTAGTTATGCGGGCGATCTGTACTTTGGTTTAATTGCGACCGATGAGTTGCCGGATCTGCATAGTCTGGGTGGATACGTGCAACAGGCGTTTGACGAATTGGATGCGTCGGTGCGCGATGCCCATGCACGCTGATGTTTGTTGTTTTTATTCATTGTTTTTGAGCCGGATAGGGCGGGCCATAAGTGATTAGTAAAGTCGTTCATCGGCGGGTTGTTTCGACCAATATGAATTGAAAACGCCCGCCAATAAACGAGTTTTAACTATTAAGTTTGATGCGGGTTAACAACAACGATTTTGCCCGTTCGCGTTCGTGCTCAAACAATTGTTTTTCTGCTGCGGCGCGTGTACGCCAATGATTTGCGCGGCCCTGATCTTGATGCTGTTCGGCAACACCTGTGATCACATCACAAATTTCGCCAATTCTGAAGGTCGGTCGTAACGCCTCGGCGGCCACCAATCCTTTTTCCAAGGTATGCCGTGCCCGTCCTAAAGTTCCATCGGCGATTTGCAAGCGGGCAAGCCTGAGGCTCATTGGCGGGATTGGGCTTTGGTATTGATGTTCGTGGGCCAGTTTCAGCACGATATTAGTCTCGTCACGCTCAGCGGCGGACTCGCCGCGATATTCGTGAATTTTCGCGCGCAATACACCCATGCTAACTATTCGATACACGTTGTTTTGTTGATGGGCGATTTTGGTTGCGTCCTCGGCGCGTTGTAAGGCGTCCTCGCAGGCCCGCTCCATTTCAATGCGTTGGCCGATGGCTGCAAAGTGTTGCGCGACTTTCCCCGACAAAGATGCATGCTGTGACGCGACCCAATTGATTAAGCCATTGCTGGTTGTTTGTTGTGCGGCGGCCATCGCCAGATCTAGTTGGTAACGCGCCTCATCAAGCCGCCCAAGATCACCAAGATTTTCACCATGTATGCGCCGTGCATGCGCTTCGAGGTTGACGTCGCCTTGCGTGATCGCATCGGCAATCACGTGTTCAGAAATGGGCAGCGTTTCATTGAGCAGCTGCAGCGCAAACGTCGAGGCGGTGATCGAGCAAAGTGCAGAGGCGTAGGCGCGTTTGTCGCCGATTTTTTCCGCCATGATCAGGGCATCCATACCCGCGGTTAATCCAGCCAACTGGTCGTATTTAAGATTGTGGCAACGGGCGGCGGCATTGATGGCTGCTAATTCGGCGGCGCTGTTTTTGCCGTCGCGGGCGAGGGTTAATGCTTTCATGGCGCGGGCATGGCCGCGGCGAATGTCACCGCCAAGGGCGATTTCGACGGCCTCGTGGGCCAATTTTTCGATTCGGCAGGGCTGTGTCACTGTGGCGTTGCCGGTTTGGTCCATACCAACAGACGTCTGAGGTTCACCGGACATGTCCGTTTGGTTTCGTTGATTTTTTCCTGCTGATGACGTCATTACGATGCCCGTTGCCAATTCCAAAAGTGCGTTTGTTGGGGGATAACTTGTACATCGGCAATTTTTGGAAAAACTTTAAGGACAGTTGGGCGTTGGGGGTTGGGAGTTAGGGGTGGTGGAATTACGGGCGGCGATAAATCGTGCCGTCTTTCATCACAAACCCAACCCGACTCATGCTGGTGATGTCCTTACTTGGGTCGCCCGCGACGGCAATGATATCGGCGAGTTTGCCCGCTTCAATGGTGCCGAGTTGTTTATCCATTCCCAGAACCATTGCGCCATACAGGGTTGCGGAGCGAATGGCCTCGAGTGGCGGCATGCCGGCTTCGACCATGTATTCAAATTCGCGCGCATTTTCGCCGTGTGGCGCAACACCCTGATCGGTGCCAAAGGCGATTTTGACGCCTGCTTTATAGGCCATCGCAAAGGTGTCCTGAAGCTGTGGGCCAATCGCCAGTGCTTTTGGACGCACGATGGCCGGAAAAAAGCCGGCGATCTTGGCTTTTTCAGCAACGAATTTTCCGGCTGAAATCGTCGCCACCAACCATGTGCCATTCTTTTTCATCAACGCCGCACCTTCCTCGTCCAAATAGGTGCCGTGCTCGATTGTTTGTACGCCAGCCCGAATGGCGCGTTTCATGCCCTCGGCGCCATGCGCATGTGCCGCTACCACCATTCCGTAGTCGCGCGCCGTTTTGACAATCACCGCCAACTCTTCGTCGGCAAGCAACGGGGCGTCACCACTTTTCGCCAAGGACAAGACGCCGCCGGTGGTGGCAATCTTGATCAGGTCAAATCCTTCTTTGTAACGCTGGCGAACGACCCGGCGGGCTTCGTCCGGACCATTGGCAATCCCGGAAGGTGCGCCGGCACTGACCAGCAGGTCGGCACGCACCGCGTTGGTTGGGTCGCCGTGGCCGCCCGTCGAGGCCACCGATCCGGCGGCCACAATGCGCGGGCCTTTGACGATGCCTTGGGCGATACCATTACGAAGCGCGACACTCACCCCTGGTGGGCTGCCCAGATCCCTGACCGATGTAAAGCCTGCCAGCAAGGTGATCTCGGCATTGGCAACGGCACGAATCGCGTAGTCGGGTGGATTAAAAGTAAAACCTTCAAAAGTCGAAGTCGGCGAGATGCTCGACGACAAATGCACATGTAAATCAATCAACCCCGGCAAACACGTCTGGTTTTTTAAATCAACCATAGCCGCGCCGTTACTCGTTGTGAAGCCCGCATCGACCCGCACAATTTTATTGCCGTCCACGACAATGGTGCGGTCGGTCAGCACTGTGAGTGCCTTGACGTCAACAAGACGGCCACATTGCAGGTGGGTCGTTGCCGCGAGGGTGACACTGCTGGCGAGAGCTGCCGTGATGCCCATGGCGATATTTGATCGTAATGACATGATGTTCCTTAAATTTTTTGTGGCGAACACGAATCCGTTGATTGCGATCCGCTATCGTTATTTGCCGAGTTGTGTCGGCATGGCCGGCGGCACACCGCGAATAATTTGTTTTTCGCTTTGTAAACGTTGCATGACCGATTTGAGCGCGGCATCAAGCTGGCTGTCTTTGCCCTTGTTCACGCCGAGCGGATCCAACTCCACTTCGATGTCCGGCGCGACGCCTTCGTTCTCCACGCGCCATTCGCGTTCGGGCGTGAAGAACCGGAAAAACGGCACCACCAAATTGCCGCCGTCGATCAAATTTGGGTTGGCAGAAATTCCGATCAAGCCACCCCAGGTGCGCGTGCCGATCAATGGGCCGAGACCCATGCGTTTAAATGCGTATGGCAGAAAATCGCCACCCGAACCGGCATCTTGATCAACCAACATGGCCTTTGGCCCGTAGATAGCACCACCTGGCGTTTCAAACACCCTGCCATCGCGGTCTTTCCATCCGGCCAAATATTGGCGGCTTAAAATATCGGTGACGTAGTTGGCCGCCTGGCCACCGCCATTGCGGCGGTCGTCAACAATTACAGCTTGTTTATCCACCTGCGCAAAAAACATGCGATTAAAGTGCTTGAAACCTTCGCCGCCGGTGTCGGGTAAATACACATACGCGACTTTGCCGTTGGAAACCTTGTCAACGTACTGGCGATTTTTTTCAATCCAATTCCACTGGCGCAACGACGCTTCGCTGGCAATCGGCTGGACAACAATGGTGCGCGCGCCTTTGCCGGAGTGGTCCGGACCCACGCGTAAGCTGACCTGTTTGCCGACGGTGTTTTCCAATGACGCATACAAATTTTGTTGTGCATTCACATCGCGGCCATTCACCGCCAAAATGTAATCGCCTTCTTTCACGCCCAATCCCGGCACCGCCAGGGGTGCTTTCATGAATGGATTCCAGCGATCACCAGCGAAAATTGTTTTGATTCGATAGTGGCCATTTTCCACCGCAAGATCAGCGCCGAGCAGGCCAATATTGGCCGGACGTTCGCGATGCACATCGCCCCCGCCAATCCGATTGTGGCCAACCTGCAACTCACCGATCATTTCGACCAGCAAATCATTCAGGTCTTCACGACGTTGTACATGTTTGAGCAACGGCTGATAACGATTGCGAATCGCCTCCCAATCGATACCGTGTAAGTTGCCGTCGTAGAAAAATTCCTTTTGCATCCACCAGGTTTCGTTGAAAATTTGCTGCCACTCTTCGCGTGGATCAATCGACATACCCAACTGCACCAGATCGACCGGTTTGGCATCGAGTTTTTCGTTGGCATCGGCAATTTCCAGTTTGCCGCGATTGTATTGCAGCAACAATTTTTTGCCGTCGGCGCTGATGCTGAACCCGGCGACGTTTTGTTTCAGTGACTTTGGTTTGCGATCTTCAAAACTGAACCGCACCAATTCGGCGTTGCCGGTTGATTCGGCCTCCGGTGGTTCATTGCTGGCGCCGGGTTGGCGGCGATCAAGATAAAACAATGATCCATCGGCCGCAACCGCCAGGCCATCGTAGTTTTTTTCCGCGACCGGCAGGGCGACCACACGTTGTTGCAAGCCGTCAAAATCAATCCGCACCGGCTTGGGTGGTTTGGCTGCGGCAGCGGGTTTGGCGGCACCAGTCACCCCTGCCGCGCTTGTTGCTGCTGCTGCGGGTTTGCCCGCGTCAGCGTTGGTGTCGGCGGGCGCGTCTTTACCGGCTGCCGAATCTTTACCGCCGTCTTTGGATGCGTCCGCTTTATCCCCTTCGTCACCACTGCGTGGGGCCATCGGTGATTTGCCATCCGCGGCCAGTACCAGCGCGTAAATTCCTTCGCGCATCCCCCGTTCCTGCGTCGACATATCGAGACCGACCTGTGACGGGCCGGAATTGATCGACGCGGTGAAATACAAATAATCACTGCCGGCGAATACCGGGTTGTCGGCGTGGCTCAACCCATCGGTAACCGTGACACTTTTGCCAGCCGTCGTATCATAAATACGAACCTTGTTAAACAGGTTGTCAGCCGCGACCGTGTACGCCAACCAACGACTGTCTTGTGAATACGAAATATTCATCGGACCGCGACGTTTGCGATGGTCGACCAGTTTGATGGTGCCTTTATCGAGGCTGATCACATACAAATTGAGGTGATTGTCCTGATAGGCAATGGTTTTGCCATCCGGTGCCCACGCCAGCAAGTTGAAATAACCTGTCTTGCCCAAGCTGAACGACTGTGACTTTTCCAGCCCGGCCTGATCGCGCAAAACCAACGAATGAAACAATCCGGCATCAGAAATGTAGGCCACACGTTTGCCATCCGGGCTCCACAAGCCATCTTTTTCGCGAACACCGGAGGATTGTGTCAAGTTGCGGATCGAGCCGTCTTTGACTGGCACGGTGAAGACATCAC
>JAYTBF010000276.1:0-3349 GCA_043737175.1 Burkholderiales bacterium | reverse complement strand
ACAGCGGCACATGCACATACAGCCAGGCTTGCATCATCGCCCGGAAGCGAATGTCACGGCGCGCACGCACCACCGCTTTTTGTTTGCGTAACATCACGCTATAAAGCGCGTGCAAGGTCTGCGCCTGCTCGATGTTCAATTCCGCTTTGTTGGTTTGGTCTTCCAGAATGGGGATGGCTTTGTTGGTCGGGCAATCGGGATGTTTGAGTCGTAATTGGTTGCGTACGCTGCCACCGATAAGTGTGTGCTGCACACTGTGCAGAACCGCTTGATTGAATTTGTCGGGCAGGGTCATGACCAGCCGTTGCGCTTCTTTGTCGAGGTCACCTATGCGTAATAACACCGCGTTGAGGGTTTCATCACCGAGGTTATTGGTTTGCATGGACGGAAAACGCATGTAGGCATACACGCCAAAAAATCCGGAAGCGATGACGATCAACAACAACAAATAGGCCAGCGTATGGATATTCCAGCCCACCTGAAACGCTGCGTGTAAGGTGGTGACGATAATCAAGGTCGCGCCCAGGTAAACGTGGGCGGATAACCAGCCTTGCAAAGTGGTACTGGAGCCGGTGTATTGGCGTTTGCGCACGCCGAACCACATCAGCCAAAATACGGCGGCGGCAGCGGCGATGCCCAATGCATATCCGACCGGCGTACCGCCATATCGACCAACCGGCGCCTCTTGAAATACGTAGGCGGCGATCGACGTGACGATGACCAGCAGTGCAATTTTTAAATAACGGTAGTGCCGGTATTCCAGAACTGTCTGATGGGGCATTTGTTTTTTTGGCACAACCTGCGCAAACCATACAAACCATACGCAGACTGCATTGCCTGTCCTTGGCAAAGCCGATCGGATAACCCAAGCGGCACTAACGATTTTTGAAAAGTTGCAGAGCTGAAAAGTTGAATGGCCGGATCTGCATGCGAGGGAGCAGCCGCGTTATTTTTATAATTTGGAAATAATGCGCAATTATCAGTTTATCCAAAATTACCGGTTTTTCAAATTGCGTAACATCATTTTACGAATTTGGCCTAACCGATCTATCTTGGTAACAAATGTTGATGTGAGGGGCCGCAGCAAATTTCGGTTTGACAAAGTATGGCTGGCTATAATGGCTGTCTATTTCCTTCTCGGCGTGAACTTATGTTTTATGTGATTGCTTTCATCATGCTTCTGCTGGCGCTTGTGTTTGTGTTGTTGCCGATATTGCGCAGTCATTTCGCCGATCAAAACGCGGTGGCGGGCGATGTTTCGACCGAGGCGGCCAATTTGGCCGCGTTTCGCCTCCAGAGCCAGGAAATTGAAGCAGAATTTCTACGTGGATTGATTGATGAGTCCACACGTGATCGCGCCTTGGATGAGCTGGCCAACCGTATGGTTGGCGAGGTGAGTTTGGAGGTGAAAGATCAAGATGGGTCGGCGTCTTCAGCAATAAAAGCCGCAAAACCGGCGTGGATGCTTGGGTTTGTTGTTTCGTTGTTTGTCGTGCTGGGTTCCGTGCTTGGTTATGTGTTTTGGGGAGGTTATCAGGGCCCCCAAGGTGATCATGGTGGCAATATGCAGGCCACGTCACCCACTTCACCCACGGCAGCCGAGCCGGCTGGTCCGGGTGATGCCGCCATGTCGGATAAACAAGTGTTGGCGCTGGTGGAAAACTTGGCGCGGAAAATGGAAGAAAATCCGAACGATCCAAAGGGCTGGGTGCTGCTGGCGCGTTCACAAAACGCGCTCGGGCAATATGCCATGGCGGCCAAAGCCTTTGCCCGCGCGGTCGCGCTCGCGCCCAATGATGCACAGTTGCTGGCCGATTACGCCGACGCTGAGGTGATGGTGCAAGACGGGGTATTTGAGGGCAAACCACGCCAATTAATTTCGCAGGCGTTAAAGGTGGACGGCAACAATATGAAGGCGCTGGCCTTGGCCGGCACGGCGGACATGCGCGCCGGCAACAAACCGGCGGCACTCAAAAATTGGGAAAAACTAAAATCACTGGTGCCCAAGGATTCGGATGACTTTGTACAAGTCACGGCCATCATCAACGAAATTAAAACCGGGCAGCCGGCCTTTCCGCAGCAGCCGCAGGCAGAAAGCGCAAGGCAAGCCCCGGCCCCCGCCCCCGCCATCACACCACCACCCGTCGCGCCTTCCGCCGCCGCGCCTGCGACGGCAGCGGCCGGAAAAACCGTGTCGGGGCAAATTGATCTCGCGCCGGAGCTCAAGGCAAAACTGGCCAAAGGCGACATCATGTTTGTATTGGCGCGTGCGACCGATGGCCCAAAAATGCCGCTGGCGGTGCTGCGCATCGGTGCACCGGCGGTTTGGCCGCATGCCTATTCATTAACCGATGCCATGGCCATGGCGCCGGGTATGAGTTTGTCGTCGTTTGAGTCGGTGACCATTGAGGCGCGCATTTCCAAAGCCGGTGATGCCGTCTTAAAACCCGGTGATTTTGTTGGTGTGAGTGCCGCCATCAAACCATCGGCGTCAAAGGTGAATATCACGATTAACAAGGTTGTCCCTTAGTGACTGCCACCCGGCTGCGCGCGGCGGATCTCACGCTCAAACGTGGTGAACGATTTTTGTTTGCGGATTTGTCGTTTGAGGTGCTGCCCGGCGAGGCGTTGATTTTGCGCGGCCCCAACGGCGTCGGCAAAACCAGTTTATTGCGGCTATTGGCCGGATTGGCCGTGGCGGACGCGGGTGAGGTTTATCTCAACGAGCAAAAACTGGCCATGTTGTCGCCGCTGCATCGTGCGGCGGTGTTGTACGTGGGCCATGCCAACGCATTAAAGGACGAATTGAGTGCCGAGGAAAATTTGGCCGATCAGTTGGCACTGGATACGATTGAAACCACCCTTGCGGTACGACTGGAAACGTTAAAACAGGTTGGGTTGTTGGACCGGCGGCAGGTGGCAGGGCGCAAATTATCACAGGGACAAAAACGCCGCATCGGCATGGCCAGACTGTTGCTCAGTGACCGCAAGCTGTGGCTGCTCGATGAGCCGACCAACGCACTCGATGATGCCGGTGTGGCTTTGCTGTTACAAACGGTTGATTCCCATCTGGCGCGCGGCGGTATCGCCGTCATCGCCACCCATTTGACGCTGCCGTTGCAAGGCCGGGTCAAAGAGCTGGTGATGCAGGAGGTGGTGCGATGAACAGCCAGACTCCAGCCGAATTTGAATTACCAACCCCGGAGCGTGGCTTGTTGGTCGCGGCCGCGCGTGATATCAAACTGGCCATGCGTTCACGCGGCGAGCTGGTGCAGGCGCTGGTGTTTTTTGTCATTGTGGTGAGTTTATTTCCACTTGCTATCGGCCCGGAAACAGTGCTGCTGAAACG
>JAYTBF010000275.1:0-8231 GCA_043737175.1 Burkholderiales bacterium | reverse complement strand
TGTACGCACTACCGTGCCGAATCCGGCAGCGCCGTGTCCGCGCGACCACGTTAATCGCCAATTTGTTGCCCAACGCCCCAACCAGCTTTGGGTATCGGGCAGTCTCCAACGTGAAACGTATGGAAACACCCAGCGTTGGCTAGACATGTCGCCGTTAACCGATTCATTGCTTTCTTTCCGAATCGTCGAGTCGGACGTTGCCGATGTACCGACGGCCGTCACCCAACTTGGGACTTTTTCTGGCGATGGCGAACGGAAATATTTTTGCTCGTTCTGCGGGGCTTCTGGTGCGGATGGAACACCGCTAATGGTTGGTGCTGGTGGAAACATTTGCCATAAATGCGTGAAGAAATTTAATTCGTGGGCAACGGCGCAGAACAGTGAAGGCTAACATTTCAGTCGATTCGTTCGCTTCACACGCGGGGAGCGCGGAAAAGCAGGTCGCACATTACGTCAGCCCTGTGACGTCACGTTCGCCGTCGGTTTCGGTTTCGCAGTGAAATTCCTTCCGGATTCGCAAAAGTTTGCTGCGACTGTTGATCGACCCAGCGTTCGAATTGCATTGGCATTACTCATTGGGATACCGATAGCCTTGTTCGGAATCGTGTTCGGCTACGCGGGTTTAGCGTTTGGGCTTGACAGCCTGTTCCATGGATTCGAAATTATCTCCGCAACCACCGTCGCAATTGCAACGTTTGGGTTGCTCGGGATTTTTGGCGGATGGATTCGATTGCTTCGGCGGCACTCGGTCATGGGAGACAAAATAAGATGGATGACTGTTGCATTTCTCTGGTGTGGTGTTGCTAGTGCAGGCTTCTTGGCTGCGTGGTTTATGATTGTCAAAGCCAGTTTGGTTAGTCTTATTTTGGCAACGGTATGGACGGCAATGACAGTTATAGGCATGCTGCTGATACACGCAACGCCTGCCCACGACTTGAGATAAAAATATTTATGCGCAGCCACAGGGACGAATCAAAGGGGTCACCCATTAGCTACTGCAGTTGGAAGATAAATGGCCGCGACGCGCTCTGTCTTGCTGACGACCGCAATAATACAAACTCTAGAGTTGGCGGGCTTTTCGAGCCAAAAATGGCTGGATAGGCGCGCCTATCAATGAGTTTGTATTTTCATTACGTCCGTTCCCTGCCGTCATCTTTGGCAACTTCTTAGCCAGAAAAGGCCGCGCTGCTTGCGGCGGCGCAGATGTTTGGCTGCAGCAAGAGGCAAAACCTGCACGTTTGCTGACCCTGTGTGTTTGCCAGGGTTCGGAACGAAACCTTGACCGCTCCTGAATCCAAATCATCCTGTTCCCGCGTAATAATGGTCTGTGAGCCAAGGTATCTGCGGGCTTCACATCAGTTGCAGTAGCGACCTGTGGGTAGAGCTACGAGCGACAATCCCCTCACTCAGATCAATATTGGAGCTCATATGAAACACACATCCCATGTTCTCGCCAGTCTCGTGCTTGGTGTCACCTCTGCCAGCTTTGTGCCGCATGCCGTTGCGCAAACGCCGGATCCAGCCCAACTCGTTGACGCGCTTGAAGGTGTTTTTGGCAAACATGCGGCGCGCCGGTCTGGTGCCAAAGGTGTATGCGCCAGCGGATTTTTTGTCGGCACGCCCGATGGCCGTGGCTTGACCAACTCTGCCATTTTCAGCGGCAAGGAAATCCCCGTCATCGCGCGATTCTCAGTCGGTGGCGGTAATCCAAAAGCCTCTGACAAAGGTAAAACCGTGCGCGGCCTGGCGCTGAAATTTAATGGGCCGGGTGGTGAATCATGGGAAACCGCCAATATTTCCGCGCCAGTGTTTTTTGTCAACACGCCGGCAAATTTTGTGAAATTCCTCGAAGCCCGCCGCCCTGACCCGGCCACTGGCCGCCCTGACCCGGCGAAAGTAAAAGCATTCAACGACAGCCACCCAGATTCGAAGCCGCAAATCGAGTGGCTGGCCAAAGCACCCGTGCCCGCCAGTTACGCGACAGTGAACTATTGGGGAACCAATGCGTTTGAATTCACCACGCCTGCGAAAAAGAAAGTCTTGGGCAAATGGGTGTTTGAGGCCGCGCACGGACAACAAGGCCTCACCGACGATGAACTCAAACAACTGCCAGACGATTTCCTGGCCGACGAACTGCGCAAGCGCGCCATGAATGGACGCGTCGCTTTCAATTTCAATGTACAACTCGCCGAGCAAGGTGATGTGGTCAACGACCCGACCGTACCGCTGCCGGCAAGCCGCAAAGTCGTCACCGCTGGCCGCCTGGTCATCGATAAAGTTGAAGCCGGTGCGGGAGGTGCATGCGACAAAATTACCTACAATCCGCTGGTGCTGCCAAAGGGTGTCGGTCCGTCGGCTGACCCGACGCTCGCCGCGCGTCCGGGTTCGTATGCGGTCTCGTTGGGGCGCCGCCTGAGTCAATAAAACGATTGGCCGGTCATTCGCAAAAAATAAACCCCGGGTCGCGTTAAGTGGCACCGGGGTTTTTACGTCTTTCGTCTGGTGTTGTGATGCGACACACTGCCGCGAGTTGCAGCGCGCCTGATGTTGGTCGTGCGATGCTTTGTGTCTTCGGCCATTTGTGAATGCAGCGAAACCGCGTGGGTCAAAATATAGGCGGCATCCTTCGCGCTGACCTTGCGCCGGATAATAATATTTAGGGTCAGACACCATTTTTCCATCCACATCACGATGGAAAAGAAAAATTATTCGACGTGTTCTTGAGGGATTACTCGCCTCTCAAGGTTGCACCCTTCGGTCGAAGGTCAAATCAACTGCAAAGAATTGGTGGGCCGTGTTGGACTTGAACCAACGACCAAAGGATTATGAGTCCTCTGCTCTAACCAACTGAGCTAACGGCCCTGCGTGTTTCTACTACTTACGTCCTCTGCTCGTTTGTGCGAAATAGACCCTTCGCACAAACCCACCTCATGCCCTGCATGGCATTCGGATTCGGCTCCGTCCAAACGTGCATTTGCACCTTTGGAGCCGCGGGCCTCTTCCAACTGAGCTAACGGCCCTGCGTGTTTCTGATACTTACGTCCTCTGCTCATTTTTCGTCGCACAAACCGCTCCAAAAAATCCACTGCGCGGCATGCATGCCGCTTAGATTCGCGAGGCACAAGACGTGCCGCAAGGCATCTCTTGTGTCCGCGCTCTTCCAACTGAGCTAACGGTCCTGTGCATCAAAAAACTACTGCAAATGTCACAGTGACGTGCAATTATAACGGAGTAGGCTGCGTTGCCCGATCACCCTATCGCCCTTTCGTCTTATCGTTTGTCTGCAAAGAATATGCCCAATCCACTTCATTCCACCAAGGCCAACAAAACCGCCGTCTTCCCCAAGTCGGCGGCCGCGCATTATTTGGCGCCGCTGTTTATTCCGCGTTCGGTGGCGTTGGTCGGCGCATCGTCCCGCGAAGGCTCGTTGGGTCGTTTTGTATTTGACAACATGCTGGCTGCGGGTTTCAGCGGCGAGATCTATCCGGTCAACCCCAAGTACAAGTCTATTTTTGATCGTCCGACGTTTGCCTCGGTGACCGATCTGCCGACCGTTCCGGATTTGGTGGTGATCGTCAGTCCGGCGCATACGGTCGCGGACATCATCCACGACGCCGGTGTGAGGGGTGTGCCGGCGGCGCTGGTGTTGTCTGCCGGCTTTGCCGAGATTGGCAAGGAGGGCAAAATTCGCGCCGGTCTGGTTGCCGCTCAGTTGAAGCGTTATGGCATGCGTATGCTCGGGCCAAATTGTGTTGGGTTAATGCGGCCGGCCATCGGTTTAAACGCGACCTTTGCCAACGCCGCCGCCAAGCCGGGGGCAATGGCGCTGGTTTCACAATCGGGTGCGGTCTGCACGGCAATTCTCGATTGGGCCGCCACTACCGAGATTGGTTTTTCAAGTGTGATTTCTCTGGGGGGTGCGCTTGATCTTGACTTTGGTGACGTGCTGGATTTTTTGGTGCACGACCCGGATACAAAAAGTATTCTGATGTACATCGAAGGGGTGCGCGATGCCCGCCGGCTGATGTCGGCCCTACGCGCGGCGGCACGCGTCAAACCGGTGGTGGTGCTGAAGGCGGGGCACAATCAATCTGGCAAAGCAGCGGTGCTCAGCCATACCGGCGCGTTGGCGGGCAGCGACAAGGTGTGGAGTTCGGCATTGGCGCGGGCCGGCGTGGTTCGCGTGCATTCATCAATTCAATTATTTGCCGCGGCCAGGGTGTGCTCGGACCCAAGATTTGCCCGCAGCCTTGGCGGGGACCGATTGGCGATTGTCACCAATGGCGGCGGACCGGGGGTGGTGGCGGCCGACTGCGCCAACGACAATCATTTGCCGCTGGCGACCCTCGAAGCCACTACTATTAAAAAATTAAATGAGGTGTTGCCGGTGCATTGGTCACACGCCAATCCGGTCGATATTATTGGTGACGCGCCAGCCGAGCGATTTAGCGCGGCGTTGGAAATTGTTTTGGCCGACAAAAATGTCGATGCAGTGTTGGCCATGTATTGCCCAACGGCGATGACGCGCGGTGAAGACGCGGCCGATGCCATCATTCCATTGGCGGTGGAAGCCATAGCCGAAATGAAAAAGCCGGTGTTTACCGCTTGGCTGGGTGGCGCGTCGATTGTCACCGCCAGAAAACACTTTGCCGACGCCGGTGTCGCCAATTTTTTAACGCCAGAAAGTGCAGTGGAGGCATTTTCGCATTTGGCAAAATTTCATAAACACCGGACCATGCTACTAGAGTCGGTTCCCGCCTCGGTGTCGATGAGCCTGACGGATTTGGAACAAGCGATTGCCACCGCGCAAAAAATTCGCCATGTTGCGTTGGCGGAAAACCGCACCTTGTTACGTGAGGCAGAGGCGAAAGCGTTGCTGGCGGCGTTTCAGTTGCCGGTCAAAGTCGGCGAACTGGTGACGTCACGCGCCGCGGCCGAAGCCGCAGCAAAAAAAATGGGCTTTCCGGTGGTGCTCAAAATTGATTCACCCGACATTACCCACAAGAGTGATGTTGGCGGCGTACGTCTGAATCTGGTCAACACCCGCCAGGTCGGTAGCGCGTATGACGCCATTTTGGCGGCCATTGCGGATGCTGCGCCTCAGGCAAAAATAAATGGTATCAACGTCCAACCGATGCTGAAATTTAATCATTCGCGTGAAGTGTTGGTGGGTATTTCCCGCGACGCCACGTTTGGGTCGATCATTTCATTCGGTACCGGTGGTGTGGCGGTTGAAGTGGTCGGTGATACGGCTGTTGCCTTACCACCACTCAATGCAGTGCTGGCAAAAGCGTTGATTGATAAAACCGATGTCGCAAAAATGCTCGGTGCCTACCGCAACATTCCGGCCATCGACGAGGCGGCATTACTGGATGTGGTGGTGCGGGTCTCGACCATCGCCTGTGCCTTGCCGTGGGTGCTGGAAATGGATTTGAATCCGGTGCTGGCGCACCCGGCCGGGGCGGTCATTGCCGATGCACGCATTGTCATCGATGCCCACGCACCGATGACGGATTCGCGTTACCGGCACATGGCAATTTTTCCGTACCCGATCGAGTTGCAGCAATCGTTGAAGTTGCGTGATGGATCACCGATCAAGGTGCGCGCGATCCGGCCGGACGACGCCGATCGCGAACGCGCCTTTGTGGCCGCGATGTCGGATACCTCACGTTATTACCGGTTTTTTCATTCACTAACCGCGCTATCCGATGAAATGATCGCGCGTTTCACGCAGCTCGATTACGATCGCGAGATGGCGTTGATCGCACTGACCGAAGATGAATCGGAAATTGTTGGTGTGTGTCGTTATCACCCCAATGCCAACGGCGTCAGTGTCGAGTTTGCGATTGCCATTGCCGATAAGTGGCAACAAAAAGGCTTGGGCCGATTGCTGATGGACAAACTGATTCACTGCGCCCGCGACGCCGGCTACGCCAACATTGAAGGCGCCGTCTTGCATGCCAATGTCGGCATGTTGAAACTGGTGACTGCACTCGGATTTCAAACCGAACACAGCGCCGATGCACACGACACCACGCGGGTGGACCTGCCACTTCGATAATCAGAAGTGATACCAGCCGTTAACAAAGCCAACAGTAAAGCCAACAGCGAAAAAGGCAGCCAAGGCTGCCTTTTTTATTTTCATTTATTCGATGTGGTGTCGGTGTGTGGTCCAACAACATGATCCACCAACAACGATAAATGCTAAAGACTCTAAGACTAGGACTCTTGCTCGAGGAAACTCTTTAGGCGCTCGGAACGGCTCGGGTGACGCAGCTTGCGCAACGCCTTGGCTTCAATCTGGCGAATACGCTCACGCGTCACGTCAAACTGTTTGCCAACTTCTTCGAGTGTGTGGTCGGTGTTCATTTCAATACCAAAACGCATCCGCAATACTTTTGCTTCGCGTGGCGTGAGTGAATCCAACACGTCTTTGGTGACATTGCGCAGCGACGAATATTGTGCCGCGTCGGTTGGTGCCAAGGTGTTGGTATCTTCGATGAAATCGCCCAGATGGGAATCATCGTCATCACCAATCGGCGTTTCCATCGAGATTGGCTCTTTGGAAATCTTCATGATCTTGCGAATCTTTTCTTCCGGCATTTCCATTTTTTCCGCCAGTGTTGCCGGATCAGGCTCGAGGCCCGTTTCCTGCAGAATCTGCCGGGAAATACGATTCATCTTGTTGATGGTTTCGATCATGTGAACCGGAATACGAATGGTCCGCGCCTGATCGGCGATCGAGCGGGTGATCGCTTGACGGATCCACCATGTTGCGTAGGTTGAGAATTTATAACCGCGACGATATTCGAACTTGTCTACGGCTTTCATCAAACCAATATTGCCTTCCTGAATCAAATCCAGGAATTGCAATCCGCGGTTGGTGTATTTTTTGGCAATCGAAATCACCAAACGCAAGTTGGCTTCGATCATTTCCCGTTTTGCGCGGCGCGCTTTCGCTTCGCCAATCGACATTTGCCGTGAAATTTCTTTTAAATCCTTGATCGGAATACCGACGTCTTTTTGGATTTCAATCAGGTTTTCCTGCAGCTCAACCACCGCCGGTTTGAATCGTAACAACGCAACCGCATACGCCTTGGCGTGTGGTGCGGCGATTTCATCGGCAATCCACTTCAAATTAATTTCATTGCCCGGGAAGGCCTTGATGAAGTGTGGGCGCGGCATGCTGGAATTTTGCACACACAGATGCTGAATTTCGCGTTCTTTTTTGCGAACCGAATCAACCAGTCCGCGCAGTCCGTTGCACAATGACTCAACCTGCTTGGCACCGAAACGAATCTGCATCAATTCGGCCGATAACTCTTCCTGCAAATCTTTGTAGGCGCGCGCGCGATAACCCTTCTCAACAAGAACTTTTTTCATCTTCTTGTAGATCTTGCGCATCGCATTGAAATGCACCATCGAGTCTTGTTTTAACTGTGCCAGATTGGCGGCGGCGATGGCACCGTCTTCGTCTGCATCTTCTTCCTCGTCGTCGTCAAGCTCGTCGTCATCTTCCAATTCTTCATCGGACAGTTGTGACTCTTTGACTTCGTCTTCATTTGGATCGATCAAGCCATCGATCACTTCATCGATGCGCATTTCATCACTCTCGACTTTGTCGGCGAGGGCAAGAATGGCTTCAATGGTGGTTGGGCAGGCCGAAATCGCCTGGATCATGTGCTTCAATCCGTCTTCGATGCGTTTGGCGATTTCAATTTCGCCTTCACGGGTCAGCAATTCAACCGAACCCATTTCGCGCATGTACATACGCACTGGATCAGTGGTGCGACCAAATTCGGAATCAACCGTCGACAGCGCTTGCGCCGCTTCTTCGTCGGCATCGTCATCGGCAACCGCAGGGGCCGCCTCGTTCATCAATAACGTTTCCGCATCCGGCGCCTCGTCATAGACTTGAATGCCCATGTCGTTAAAGGTGGTGATGATGGCTTCGATTTGTTCCGCATCAACCATGTCCGGCAAATGGTCATTAATCTCACCGTAGGTCAAAAAGCCACGGTCTTTGCCCATCGTGATCAGACCCTTCAAGCGGGTCTTTTGCGCCTCGACATCGGCGGGCGCCATTTCGGCAGACTTTGCCTGTCGTCCCTTTGGGAACGGATATTCGTCGTGATCTTGAGCGCTTTTTGGTTTGCGGGCCATTTTGTAATCCAGATAGGGGCAGTTTTAGCGGCGTGAAAGGCAATGGCGAATGATACTTTCGGCCACAG
>JAYTBF010000274.1:0-8254 GCA_043737175.1 Burkholderiales bacterium | reverse complement strand
CAATAATCAGCAACCAAACTTGTTTGGACATGGCGCGTACTTCGGCTCTTCGCTGCGGCCTGGCACCGACAAAAATGACCAGCACCACGGCAGCTATGGCCAAACGCCAAAACGCGATCGCCAAGGATGGTACGCCCTCCATTTGGGCGAATCGAATCATGATGGCGGCAGTGGAAACAATCGCCACCGACACACCCAACACCGCTAATGGAGCCGCTGCGAGGCTGGCCTTCATTTTGAATAAAACACTTTAATTAAATTTTGTAATGATTTGATATTAAACAATTATTTATCTAGACGAACGAATTTAGCTGTCAATTTACGAGCGAGAGGTGCCACAAAAAATACCGCTGGAAAAGCAAACGCCCAGGCCACTAAAAAGGCCTTCATCCAGCGGCTATAAAAATCTGCAACCCACCCCAAATTGACCAATGTGAGGATGGCGGACATTACAAACGCCATCAGCAACGACATAAAAAAAGCAAAGACAACGGCGGTAAATTTGGCTGGAATCATGAAAGATGGAATCACATTGATGGATGAAAATTAAGGTGCGAACGAGTCGATTATCATGCCGGCGGCCACCGTCCGATGGGTGGTTTCGTCGATCAACACAAAACAGCCGGTGGTGCGATTGGTTTCAAAGGCGTCAAATATCAGCGGTTGTTGGGTCGAAATTTGCACCCGCGCGATCTCGTTCATGGACATCACCGCTGGACCTTTACTGGCATGATCGTCCTGTGCAATGGCGCTGAAGCCCGTCTTGGCGAGCGTTTCAACGTCCAAAAAGAAATCAATTTTTTCGACCATTGCCCGGGTCGAATGGCTGGTATGTTTGAGCCAATAGCGGCGACCAAACTCCATTCTGGACGGGTCTAGCCAGCACAAATTGGCTGAAAACAAGCTTGCTACATAGGGTTTGGCATTTTTATCGACAGTGCCGGCTGCATTTGATACCAGCATTCCCCCTCGGGAAAGTTCAATTTGCCGGTCCAAAACCAAAGTGACGGCCTGCTCTTCATGCGCCTCCGCAAGTGCGCCATCGACGGTATGAATTTCCGCAATGATCGCGTTGTGTCCATTGGGTAAAACCAAAACAGGGTCGCCAACCTGGACGCTGCCGCCGGCAATGGTGCCCTGATAACCACGTAACTCCTGCATGGGGCCAAACTTGGTTTTGACCACCCGTTGCACTGGAAACCGAAAATGGTGGCCACCGATGGCGGCAATGTGATGGGCGGTGGTGGTTTCCAGCGATTCCAACAAAGTTGGTCCTGTGTACCAAGGCATGGCCCCAAGGCCTGACAGACGGCGCGTGGCGAGCATATCGCCCTTTAATGCTGAAATGGGAACAAACGAAACTTGCGCAAAATTCAGCTTGGCCAAAAACGGGGCAAATTCATCACACAGCCGGTCAAATACGGTCTGATCATAACCGACCAAATCCATTTTGTTGATGGCCACCACCAAATGCGGAATATGCAGCAACGACGCAATCACCGCGTGACGACGTGACTGCGTGCTGATTCCCCGTGCGGCGTCCACCAGCACAATGGTTAAATCTGCAGTGGACGAACCGGTAATCATATTGCGGGTGTATTGCTCATGCCCGGGCGTATCGGCGATGATAAAACGCCGTTTGGGGGTGGTGAAATAACGATAGGCGACATCAATGGTGATGCCTTGCTCGCGTTCGGCGATCAGGCCATCGGTCAACAAGGCAAAATCGATCTCTTCGCCAGCCGACACATGGCCGTGTTTGATGGTGGCACCGGCCAGACTGGCCAATTGGTCTTCGAGAATGCCGTGTGATTCGTATAGGAGCCGACCGATCAAAGTGCTTTTGCCGTCATCGACCGAGCCCGCCGTTGAAAAACGCAGGGTATCAACTTCATCCAATTGATGAATATCGCGCATCAGAAATAGCCTTCTTTTTTGCGCAATTCCATCGATGCTTCGGCGGTTTTGTCGTCCATGCGTGTGGCACCCCGCTCGGTCAGGGTGGCGGACGCGGTTTCTACAATAATTTCGTCCAGTGTCGCGGCCGTTGACGCGACCGGACAGGTGCAAGTCATGTCCCCCACCGTGCGGAATCGCACGCTGCGTGTAACCACCGATTCGCCGGCGGCGGGTGGTGTGACGGCGGTGACCGACACCAACAGGCCGTTGCGTTCGATTATTTCCCGCTTGTGCGCGAAATAAATGGTCGGAACGGCAAGTTTCTCGCGGGCGATATATTGCCAAACGTCCAGTTCGGTCCAATTAGAAATCGGAAAAACCCGTAAATGCTCTTTGGCTTTGAGCCGGGCGTTGAATACGTTCCACAACTCCGGGCGTTGATTTTTTGGATCCCACTGCCCCCACGCGTCACGGTGCGAAAAAATGCGCTCCTTGGCACGGGCTTTTTCCTCGTCCCGACGCGCCCCGCCAAACAGGGCATCAAATCCATATTGGGCAATGGTGTCGAGTAACGTCACACTTTGGTGCGGGTTGCGACTTTCATCCGGATGGGCTAGTACCACACGGCCGCTGGCCATGGAGTCTTCGACCGAACCAACAATTAATTTTTCGCCGAGCTCGGCCACCCGCTGGTCACGAAAGGCCATCACTTCCGGAAAATTGTGGCCGGTATCGATATGCAGCAACGGAAACGGAAAACGATCCGGCCGGAATGCCTTTTCAGCCAGCCGCAACAAACAAATCGAGTCTTTGCCGCCGGAAAACAGCAGTGCCGGGTGCGCACATTCCGCGACCACTTCGCGCATGATATGGATGGCTTCGGCTTCGAGCCAGTCGAGATGTTTCAAGGCGGGGTCAATTAATAAGCGTGGTGAAGGGATCACACGCCTGAATGGATAAAAACTTCATTGGCGTTGAATGGTTAGGCTCGATTATTTCATACTTGCCGTGCCGGTCTCCAAGCCGCACAGACACCTTGGGGCTTATGAAATTCTCGAACCTTACTTTATGTGTGACTGAGGCAAGGCACTTCTCCCTTTTCTAAAGGGAGATGGAGAGGGATTTGTTTTGTTTGGCCATTAAACCGAGATTTTCCATTAGGCGTCCCGTTCGGACTGTTTGCGCGCCAACGGTCTATTTTTGGCGTATTTCCCGTTTCTTCCTCTCGAATAGCCCGCTATTCGTTCGTCAGTCAACAGAAAATTCACTCAAAAATAGCCTCGTTCTCATCCCAAACCCTAATGGAAAATCTCGGTTAAAAATTCCCCCTAACCCCCTTTAGGAAAGGGGGGAATGCTTTGCCACCAGTTGGCCTCTTAATTGCGGCAAACGAATTTCAACAAATTCCTAGCCAACGACCGGCTTTGTGGTGGCCCGCCGGGGCGCCGGGGACGCCACCGATGTCATACGCTCCGCAGCGAACGGTTGGCACAACTTCAGCGCCAGTTCCGGGCTCGCATTCAACCAAACATCGTAGTCCTCTATGGCGAGTATGACCGGCATGCGTTTTTCATCATCCGGCCTATGCATACGACTCATAATCGGATGATCATCGGCATTCACGGTCAACATGGTGAAACTTTCAACGATTTTGTCGTCGCGACGCCAACGCTCCCATAACCCCGCCAATGCAAAGGGTTCGCCGTTGGCCAGTGACATTTTCCAGCGCACCGCTTTGCCGGTTTCCCAACACGGTTCGTAAAACGATTTCACCGGGATGAGACAAAACTGGGCATTGCGCCAGGCGTGTTTAAAGCTCGGTAACTGGCCAATGGTTTCCACCCGCGCATTGTGGGTGGCAAATTTGAGGCGGGGTTTTTCGACATCCTCAGCTTTGGCCCAGGTTGGCACCAGCCCAAAACGCGCGGCAACACACTCCAAACCGCCCGATTCGGACTCTGATTTGCGGACAATATTTCTAACATTTCTAACCATTGGGGCCAGATACCCCGGGTAGGCTTCCGGCTTAAATTCTTCCGTTGGCAAGGCCACGCCAAACTGGCTGGTGAAGGTTGCATCCATGTATGGTTCGTAGTTGGTACACATAATTAGTTGGCAACATTCATGCTGTGATGTCGGCTCATTTTAATTTCAACTTACCCGCGCAAAGCGTTTACCGACTGGTAAAAACCACCGGAATTGAAATATTTGACCAGCAGTTTATAGATGTCGGCGTCAAAATCGAGCTCTAATTTTGTGGTCAACAACGTATCCAGCGCCTGTTCGTCGTTGGCGGTGCCCAAATATTGCCAGTGATGAAACAAATGAATTTGCTCGAGTTTACCGTCGGGGTGGGATTCCTTGATGGCAATGGCGCCCTCACTTGGCCAGGTGCGAAACTGGTGGGCAACCATGGCGGTTTTGAGGCGCAGGTTATGTTGGCTGAGGCTTTCTTTGCCGACACAATAACCCCGGCAGCGATAAATTTGATGGGCAAAACACGGACCGCTGGTTTTTTTGGTCGACAAAATATTCCAACACAGACCGTGGTCGGCCGCCAGCGCCAACAACACCGATTTGGCGCGGCTTTTGGTGGCAAAGGGGCCGTAGAGCGCCTCGCCCTGGGCAAAGTCAACTTCATCCATTGCCAAAAATTCCGGTGGGCTGGCCAAATCCAGCAGCCGCACCATGGTCAGTGCCCGATTACGACGCAACTGATGATTGCGTAATGGCAGGCGGGTTTTGATTAACGTTGCCTCGCGTAACAACGCGCCCAGTTCACCCGCTGTTTCCTCGAAATCCATCCGGGTGATTTCAACCGACAATCGTTGATCGTTTGCACTGCGATGGTCACTGGAAAAATGTGAACGGACACGGGCACGGATATTTTTGGCTTTGCCAATATAAATGGGCAAATCATTGACCCCGTAAAAAGTATAAACACCCGGACCTTCCGGCAGGTTATCCAACTCGGTGGCCGGCAACTGCGGCGGCAGACTGGGCATTTTCATGATCGACTTGATAGCCGCCGCCATGTCATCGGCGTGATGATCACGCCGGGCCAATTCAATAAATTGTCACGCCGCACGCGCGTCACCCATAGCGCGATGGCGCCCCTCCATGCTCAGCCGGTGGCGGGCACGCAAGGCATCCAGCGAATAGGATGGATAACCCGGATACAACTTTCTGGCCAAACGGACGGTGCACAACACCTCTTCGGTAAAGGTAATGTCCAGACGGCGAAATTCATTTTTGATAAAACCATAGTCAAAACGCGCGTTGTGGGCGACAAACACATGGTCATAAAGGCGCGCCTGTACTTCCTCGGCAATCTGCCGAAATGTGGGGGCGTTTTTAACCATCTGATTGGTAATACCGGTCAACGATTGAATGTCCGGCGGAATACTGCACTCCGGATTGACCAGCGTTGACCACTCCTCAACGACCTTGTTATCCACCACACGAATAATGCCGATCTCGGTGATCCGATCGGCGGTGGCGGTCATGCCGGTGGTTTCGAGGTCAATGATGGCCAGAGGCGCGGGGTACATGGACTGGGGCAGACTCAAATTGGCGGGGTGGATTGGTAAATGAGTGACATTGCGTGACTTGAAACAAAACACTTTTATTGACTACTGTAATTTCGTACAGTATATTTAATATTATCCCTCAGCGCCAGTTTGCACCGGTGGCGTCCTCACTGCACACAGCCCAAACATAGCCGAAGAGTTGGTTTTATGAATCCATTACCCGCCCCAACACTCGATAAGCTGCTGCAGCGTCCCGATATCTGGCGTATTGGCCAATTGCCGACCAGCAGCCGTGCCGCCATTCGCACGGGTTATCCATCACTTGATCATGTTCTGCCCGCGCAGGGTTGGGATCGGGGCGCACTGACCGAAATTCTCAGCAACGATCAGGGTATAGGCGAACTGACATTATTGATTCCGGCAATGCGTGAAACCACACAAAACGGCGGCAGTGTGATGTTGATCGCCCCGCCATATCTGCCCTTTCCCGCTGCCTGGGAGACACAGGGTGTCGTGCTCAAACATGTGGTGATTATTCGTGCCGAAGGTCAAAACCTGTTGTGGGCGGCCGAACAGGCGGCCCGCTCAGGTGCCTGTGTAATGGTGTTGGCTTGGGCAAACAATGTGAGGCGCGACTGGAACTATGCCGCGTTGCGACGTTTGCATGTGGCCGCTGATCTGGGGCAGAGCGCGTTAATCCTCACCCGCCCCGCAATGGCACTAACCGAAGCCTCGCCGGCACCGACCCGATTGGTGGCATCCTCACAAGCGGGAGTTTTACAACTGCGCATCGCCAAACGACGCGGCGCACTAATGGCCGAAAGCATTCAGATCAGTATGCACCCGGCGCATTGGCAGACACGGATCCACGAACCAAAACAAACAGGTGTGGCGTTGCAGCCTATCCAACAAACAAGCTACCCAAACGGCCGCCACGCAGCGTACAACGTCACACCATTACCATTGCGGCGGCACCCCGCAATTGCATCGATCACACCCCGGACATTTTTCTGATGCTCTGGATCGCCGTATTTATTCCCGACTTGTCGTTGCAATTGGTCACGCGCGGGCAAACCACCAGCGGCGCGCTGGTCATCACCAGTGGTCCCAGCAATCGGCCGACGGTATTTGCGGCCAATGATTGTGCACGGACGGCTGGCATCAAAACCGGCATGACCATTGCCGCCGCGCGGGCATTCAGCGAGACTTTGCAAGTGGTCTCCCCGCAGCCGGGGCAAAATCAACAGGCGTTACACAATCTGGCGGGCTGGGCGTGCCAATTTACACCAAACGTATCACTGGTTGAGAGGGAACATGAGCACGGATTGTTACTCGAGGTATCAATCACGCTGACCCTGCATCACGGACTATCGACACTCTTAAACAAGGTGCGTCGGGGTTGTCAAATACTCGGTTATCACGTCTCGGTGGGGGTGGCTCCCACCCCTCTGGCGGCATGGGTACTCGCCAAAGCGCGTGATCACGGTTATGAGGTACGTATGTGCCAACAGCTTGCGGAGATCCAATCACGTATTGCCGATTTACCACTTGCGCTGCTGCCTTGGCCACATGACACCATAAACAAACTGGCCACACTGGGCGTTATTCGTTTTGCTGATTGTCTGGCGTTGCCGGAGGATGGCCTGGCCAAACGTTTTGGTCAGGATTGTTTGTTTGATCTGCAGCGAGTGTTGGGAGCGCGCCCCGATCCACGTTTGTCGTTTGTGCCACCCGACACTTACCGAGCACGCGCCGAGTTTGGTTTTGAAATTAATGACGCCATGGCACTGTTATTTCCACTCAATCGGTTGTTGACTGAGTTGGAAGGTTATTTACGCGGACGTGGTTGTGGAGTGATTTGTTATCAACTGAAGCTTGATCATCCTTCACGCCTCACCACCACCATCAAAATTGGCATGGCCAAGGTGGAGCGAGCGGCGGATCGTTTGTTGTCGTTGGCGCGAGAACACCTGAATAAAACCACGCTGCCGGATCACGTGCTGGCCATATCAATTTTTATTGAAGGCACCCAACCCTTTCAGGAAACCAGCGCCAGTTGGTTGCCCGATCCAAAACAACAGCCGGACAGTTGGTATCGGCTGATTGATAAATTGAGCGCCCGTCTGGGACAAGAAAATGTTTATCAGCTCAAGGCGCTGGATGATCATCGTCCGGAACGCAGTTGGCAAGCCGTACAAGCAAATACACCCATACCAGCCAAGATCTCACGACCGCGCATCAAAACCAGACCGGCGACCGATGTGCGCAATCTACCAAATGTGC
The DNA here is from genome assembly GCA_043737175.1 of Burkholderiales bacterium. GTDB lineage: Bacteria > Pseudomonadota > Gammaproteobacteria > Burkholderiales > Usitatibacteraceae > UKL13-2. Next base: position 542 of record JAYTBF010000274.1, on the reverse strand, counting down.
CAAATGTACCCACCCAGCGGCCGTTATTGTTATTAACCACCCCACGTAAATTGTTGCTTGATCACGGTCGGCCGACCTGTCATGGCGCGGTCGAACTCATCAGCGGTCCGGAACGCATCGAAACCGGTTGGTGGGATGGGCAGCCCGCATCACGCGATTATTTTGTCGGCCGCAACCGCCATGGTGAAACCATGTGGCTTTATCAAAATCATGCCACACCGGTCAACAGTAACGTACCCGCCGACTGGTACTTACAAGGCTACTTTGCCTGAGCACGACCGCCACGCCCCTCTCCTCCCCTCGCCCGTCCCGCCCCCTTTTGAACGCATGCCATGTTGCCCAGTTACGCCGAACTTCACTGTTTGACCAACTACACATTTTTGCGTGGCGCCTCCCACGCCGAGGAATTGGTACGACAAGCTTGGAAATTGGGTTACAGCGCGCTCGCCATCACCGATGAATGTAGTGTCGCCGCAGTGGTACGGGCGCATTGTGAAGCCAAAACACTGGGGTTAAAACTTTTAATCGGCAGTGAATTCACA
>JAYTBF010000273.1:0-3392 GCA_043737175.1 Burkholderiales bacterium | reverse complement strand
TTACAACGCGCCGCCACTCGATGGCTCCAAGCCGGGCACGTTTTATGTCAACCTTTACAAGCCAGCGGAAGTTGCCAAATTTGGCATGCGCACCCTCGCTTATCACGAGGCGGTACCCGGTCATCATATGCAAATTTCGATTGCCCAGGAACTGAAAGGTCTGCCGATTTTTCGTAACGTGTTGCCGTTCACCGCTTATGCCGAAGGCTGGGCCATGTACGCCGAACATTTGGCCTGGGAAATGGGCTATCAAAAAGATCCACTCGACGATCTGGGACGATTGCGCGACGAGATGTTACGCGCCGTGCGGCTGGTGGTCGACACCGGTATTCACGCTAAAAAATGGACACGTGAACATGCAATCGACTACATGCTCGCCGAAACCGGCATGCCCAAACAAGAAGTGGTGTCGGAAATTGAACGCTATTTTGTGATGCCCGGCCAAGCCTTGGCGTACAAGGTCGGCATGATCAAAATTTTGGCGTTGCGTGAAAAAGCCAAAACGGAATTGGGCCCAAAATTTAATTTGCGTGATTTCCACGATGCGGTTTTGGAGAATGGTTCATTGCCACTTGCCGTGCTGGAGCAGGTGGTTGATAGCTACATTGCAAAAAAGAAAGCGTAGCCATCGCAGTTTTGTAAACACCCCTATTGGTGCGCGTTTCCGCGCTGTTTTTGCTGGAACGACTCGTGGATAGGGGTGTTTTACTTTTCACTATTGCACCTCATTTTACGGGTCGACTTTTCGATTGCGCTGCCGCCCGCCGACGTTAATACAAATCTGGAGAAACGATTGGACTGGGTCCCAGCCTCCGCTGGGACGACGGTGATTATTTTGAAATATGCGCGTAATTAATTTTTTTCGTCAAAACATGATGCATTTTTATTGCACGAAAGTTTTTTGATTTCGTCGTCCCAGCGGAGGCTGGGATCCAGTCCATCCACCCACTGAATTTTTCCGACGCACGTTTAGTTCGTCGTCCCAGCGGAGGCTGGGCAGTCCATCCACCCACTAAATTTCTCAGTGGTCCTACGGCTTACCCGCCACATCAGAGCGGATCGCCCAGCGTAACCGTGCCGATGACGAACGCGGATTACTGCGCTGCTCATCCGGTGACGGCCGGATCGGTTCGATGGCCACGCTGGAAAATATTCCCGCATCGAGCGCTTGCTGGAACGACTGTTCGATGCGTCGATCTTCACCCGAATGAAACGACAACACCGCCACCCGCCCGCCGGGATTCAAACAGCCCGGCAACACCGCCAGCAACTGATCGAGCACCTTAAATTCATTATTGACCTCAATACGCAACGCCATGAAGGTGCGCGCCAAGGTTTTTTTGTGATCGTTTTTTTCCGGGAAATCTTTTAACGAAGCACGCACGTTTTCAGCGAGTTGGCGGGTGGTAACAATCGCTATTTTGCTTTTTTTGATGCCGTGGGCGATACGTGCGGCGTGTGGCTCATCGGCGTAGGTGGTCAACAGTTCGGTGAGTTGTTGTGCACTCATCGAATCCAACAACGCCGAGGCCGGTTCACCCGCCATCGGGTTGAGGCGTAAATCGAGCGGCCCATCGTTTTTGTACGAGAATCCGCGCACAGGATTATCAAGCTGCATCGACGACACACCGAGATCAGCCACCATACAATCAAAACCACCACCAGCTTCCGGCAACAGTGTCGCGATGTCGGCAAAATTGAGCGCGCGAATAATCAGTACGTCTTCACCAAAACCCAATTCGCGCAAACGTGCTTCGGTGCGTGGCCGTTCAACACTATCTACATCAGTCGCAAACAATCGCCCACCCGGCAACAGCCGCGGCACAATGGTTTGCGTGTGCCCCCCGAAGCCGAGTGTGGCGTCGAGTGCGGTTTCGCCCGGTTCCGGTTTCAGAATATCGAGAATTTCATCAACACAAATCGGCCGGTGGGTGCCCGCCGGGGTTTGCCCGCGCGCGATGACTTTGTCCACATCGTCCGCGTATTTTTGGTGATTCAGCTCTTTGTACTTCTCTTCGAATTTGCGCGGGTGGGTGCCACGATAACGTTTGCGGCGTACGTGTGGTGGCGGGGGCGGGGTTTCAGTTGACATGCCCGTACTATTTCTGCACAGAGGATGGGCTATCGCCGTTGGCCTTGTTGCCAAGCGTCGCATCCCGACGAATCATGTCTGCGGCTTTTTCGCCAATCATAATCGCCGGGGCGTTGGTGTTGCCACCAATGAGGGTCGGCATGATGCTGGCATCCACTACCCGGAGGCCGGCGATGCCGTGCACCTTGAGTTCATGATCCACCACCGCCATATCGTCATGGCCCATTTTGCAACTGCCGACCGGGTGATAAACCGTATCAACGCGCTCACGTAACACGCGGCGAATATCGTCGTCCGTTTGCACATTTTTGGTAAACATATTGTCGACAAAACGCGCCGCAAGTGATGGTGCATCGAGCAATTTTTGCGTGAGTTTGTAACCCTCAACCATTTTTTCCATATCATCCGGGTCGGCAAAAAACGCCGGGTCGATTAAAGGAACGCCAGCCGGATCGGCGCTGGCCAGTTTGATGCTGCCGCGACTCTTTGGACGCAATAAACACACATGGCACGACAAGCCGTGGCGGAAATTAAATTTACGTGCATGATCATCCACAATCGCCACCACAAAATGCAATTGAATATCCGGCGCGGTCGACTGCGGGGAAAATTTTAAGAATGCGCCGCCTTCGGCAAAGTTGGAGGTGATCATGCCGCTGCGGTGGCGGATAAAGCGCCAGAGCTCCCGCAGCATGCGCCATATGCCCTTGAAGGTGATGCCGACCAGATCGAGGCTTTTCACGGCATAACCAAAAATGAAATCCGGGTGGTCCTGTAAATTTTTGCCGACACCCGGCAGGTGATGCACCAGCGGAATCTTGTGTTGGGACAATTCGTCGCGATCACCAATACCGGACAACATCAACAATTGTGGGGATTGGATGGCACCGGCAGACAACAAAATTTCACGGCGGGCATGGAGCACTTTTTCCTGACCGTTTTGAACAACCCGCACGCCGGTGGCACGTTTATTTTCAACGACAATTTGTTGCACGCGGGTACGGATCATCACCTGCAAGTTGGGTCGTGAGCCGTCCATGTGTGAATGCAAATAGGCGCGGGCAGCACTGCAGCGTTCGCCATTGATTTGTGTCACTTGATAGATACCGGCGCCCTCCTGTGAGGCACCGTTAAAGTCGCTGTTGTGATTGATGCCAACCTCGGCCGCTGCTTGCAAAAAATGTTTCTGGAATGGATTGGCGGTGCGCAAGTCGGCCACATTCAGCGGTCCACCCTGGCCGTGAAATTCATCGTTAATACGTTCATTATTTTCGGCGCGTTTGAAATACGGCAATACATC
>JAYTBF010000272.1:0-3400 GCA_043737175.1 Burkholderiales bacterium | reverse complement strand
TCTTGGCGTAACCCGTGTGGCGCTCTCGCGTGTTTTGAACGGCAAAGCCGGTATCAGCGCGGATATGGCGTTGCGGCTGGCGGCCGCCCTTGGTGGCAGCGCGCATTCTTGGTTACACATGCAAGCGAACTATGACCTGTGGAATGCGGAGAAAACTCTCAAAAAAACAGTCGCGAAGATTGAGCCGCTGAAAATTGCCGCTTAATGCTGCCCATAAGTTTTATTCACGCCGATGGCAGAAGGTATTTGTGGTCTGTGGCAGTCCGATCTAAGTGGACAACCTAAAAAGGGATTGGACCGCCACGATCCTGCCGGGCCTACTTCAGCGATTTCCCGCGCAACGCTTTTTCAATTTCTTCCGCATCGCGTTCCTCGCGTGTTTTGCCGGATTTGTCGCGATTAGTTCCTTTGCCGCTTCGGTCGGAAATGCCACCAAATGCGCGCGTCATGTCATCGCCCACGTCACCCACGCTGCCAGGCATATCGATCGAGGGGATAAAAATTTCCTTTGCGAGCGGATTGGCTTTGGGTGCGGCGTCTTTATAGACCATCACCATTTGCGGGAACGCAATCACCAGCCCAACCATGATCAGTTGAATCACCACAAACGGAATCGCGCCCATGTAGATCTGGCCGGTGGTGACCGGTGCCATGGTCTTTTGGGTGACACGGTCAATATATTCTTTGGCCGGCGCGACGCTGCGTAAATAAAACAGCGAAAAACCAAACGGTGGGTGCATGAAGGCAGTTTGCATATTCACCGCCAGGATGACGCCGAACCAAACGAGATCAATGCCGAGTTTGTCGGCGGCTGGTGCCAGCAACGGCACGATGATAAAGGCCAGCTCAAAAAAATCCAGAAAAAACGCCAGGAAAAATACCAGTAGATTCACCGCGATTAGAAAGCCGGTTTGGCCGCCGGGTAAATTGACGAGTAATTCCTCGACCCAGACGTGGCCGTTTACCCCATAAAATGTCAAACTGAAAATACGTGCGCCGATCAAAATGAAGATGACAAAGGTAGTTAGTTTGGCGGTGCGGTCCATCGCTTGTTTCAGGCGGGTCATATCCAAGCGTTTTTTTGCTAGTGCCATGGCGAGTGCGCCGGTGGCGCCCATTGCGCCGCCCTCGGTGGGAGTGGCGACACCGAGAAAAATAGTGCCCAACACTAAAAAAATCAGCGCCAATGGCGGCACCAATACAAACGTGACGCGTTCGCTCAGAGCCGACAGGGTGCCGAGTTTAAAAAACCGATTGGCCAGTGCCAGCACATAGGCCACCGCAACACCCAGTCCGGTGGATAACACGATGCGTTGATCGAGTGCACGTTGCGGATTGTTGTTCGCAAAAATAATCGCCACCAACGCGCCGATCACAAACAGCACCAATAGGCTCATCAAACCACTGCCGGGGTCATTGCCGTTGAGTTGGCGTGCGGACAACGGCAAGGCCGGTGCCCAATGGGGTTTGATCATTGTGACCAGCAAGACATAAATCACATACAAGCTGGTGAGAATCAATCCGGGAATAATGGCACCGGCGTACATATCGCCCACCGACAGGCGTAACTGATCGGCCAAGATGATCAACACCAGGCTCGGTGGAATAATTTGCGCAAGTGTGCCCGAGGCGGCAATCACGCCGGTGGCAAAACGCCGGTCGTAGTCATGTCGCAACATGATGGGTAGTGATATCAGTCCCATCGAAATGACCGAGGCGGCGACCACGCCGGTGGTGGCGGCCAGTAACGCGCCGACAAAAATCACCGCAAATGCCAAGCCGCCGCGCACACTGCCAAACAATTGGCCGATGGTGTCGAGTAAATCCTCCGCCATGCCGGAACGTTCCAACACCAGCCCCATAAAAGTGAAATAGGGCACGGCCAATAAGGTTTCGTTGGACATCACGCCCCAGATGCGGTCGGGCAGCGCCTGAAAAAGTGCTGGTTGCAACAGTCCGACTTCAATACCGATGAGCGCGAAAAAAATGCCGTTGGCGGCCAATGCGAATGCCACCGGATAACCGAGTATGAGAAAAACAATCAGCCCACCAAACATCAAGGGCGCGAGGTTGTGCACCAAAAAAGCGGTCATGGTAACTGCACCTTAGCCGCCGTTTCGGTTGGCATTGGTAGATGGTCGTCTTGCTCAACGTCAGGTAAAACCCCGCGGATGACGGCCAAGCGCTTGATCAGTTCCGACAGCCCCTGCATAAACAATAGGAAAAATCCGACCGGGACCAACAGTCGTGCCCACCACAGCGTGAGCCCACCGGTGTTGGCGGAAACTTCGCCGCTCTGAAAGGCATCGACAAAAACCGGCCACGATAGCCACATGACGATAAACGCCATCGGCAGCAAGAAGAACACTGTTCCAAACACATCAATCCACAATTGTGTACGGCGTGACAGGCGTTTGTAGAGGATATCGACCTTGACATGCTGGTGGTGCAACAGCGCATATCCGGCACACAATAAAAACACTGCTGACGACAACACCCACTGCAACTCCAACCATGCGTTCGAGCTGATGCCGGCAGCGTATCGCAGCACGGCGTTGCCGGCGCTGATCAACACCGCGACCAACACCAGCCAATAGACGCTGCGGCCCACCAGATTGGTGGTGCTGTCGATCAACCATGCGAATTTTAATAAGCGGCCGAGTATTTGGGCGTGAGCGACAGGTTCGGGTTTGTTGGGGGGCATCCGCGGCTCCGTGATTGCTCCGGTTTTGGTGGTTGGTATTTTGGCATGACGGCGATGGCGCAGGGGTCTTGACCACGATAAACTAACCTGCTGATTCACTTTATGCCGAGGCCAATGTGAAAACCATAAACGCAATGAAAACCATAAAAATTATTTTGTCTTCCCCGCAGCGTGTTTTGCTGGTGTTGCTGCCGTGGCTGTTGATCGGTTGCGCTAACGTCGCGCCGTCGCAGCGCGGCACCTTGTCCAAAGCCGATATGCAGTTTGATTTTGACCGCGCCCATGCCGCCAACAGTAGCCATACCTATGCAAGCAAAGAGGCGGCCGCAGGCGGCAAAGCGGTCGGTGGTGGCGGCTGTGGTTGCACCTGATCCTAAATCGACTTAGCTATTCGTATGTGTTGTTTTGCCCGATCACCTGCGTTGATATTGGAGCATCCCTGTGAATAAACCGCTGCCGTCAACCTTTGTATCATTATTGTCGGCGGCCCTGGCGCTGCCGATTGTGTCCATTCCTGTGGTGGTGTCAGCCCAGTCCGCCGAATCGTCGGTGGGCTCGTTGTTGCCACCGGGTGCGGTGGTGGGGTTACGTTCCCTTTGGTATCGTGAAGACGACGATCGTATGAAGGTGACCGCACCGGTGTTGTGGTTTAAAACGCCGATTGGCGAACAGTGGGAATTGGCTGCCAGCACGACC
>JAYTBF010000271.1:0-8374 GCA_043737175.1 Burkholderiales bacterium | reverse complement strand
CCTGGTTGGTGGCACGGGCGAGGGCTTCGCGCATCGGTAAATTGGACACCACCCCGACACCGGAGCCGAGTGCCGCCAACACCGGCACACCACTGCCGACCAAGATCGACAAGGTGGCGGCAAGTTGTGCCGACTCGCGCACCCGAATCAACCTGCCGAATATTGGTAGGCGCAAAAACAATACGTGTAATTTGCGGCGGGCAGCCGGCCGTCGCATCAAGGTGCGATAGACAAACACGCCGCCAAAACCAACAACGATCCACGCCCACCAAGTCCATTGCAAAAAAGTCGACAGCGCCAGCAACGCGCGGGTCATGATCGGCAGTGTTTGTTTGGTGGCATCAAATACGCCCACCACCTGCGGCACCACATACAACATCAAGCCGACCACCACCAATAAACAAATCACCATGACGATGATCGGATAAACCATCGCGGTAATGAGTTTTTGCTGAATCGCTTGTTGTTCTTCGACATAGTCGGCGAGTTTCAGCAACACCTCGGCCAATTTTCCGGAGGTCTCGCCCGCGCCCACCAGGGTGCGATACAGCTCGGAAAATGAATGCGGAAAATTGCCCATCGATTCAGCCAGCGATTGGCCCTCGCGAATGTTGGCGCGTAATGCCGCCACCACTTGGCGTTCGTGTTCTGTTTCGGCCTGTTCGACCAGCGCGGACAGTGACGCTTCAATGGTCAGCCCGGCACCCACCAGTGTCGACAGCTGACGGGTCAGCCCGGCAAGTTGGTCGGTGGATAAATTTCGTCTGCTGCGCAGCAGACCGCTGGCATGTGCGGCCAACGGGTCATTGGCAGCATGAATGGCCACCACTTCTTGTGGGAACAAGCCTTTTTCCCGGAGACCGGCGCGCGCCAATCGTGGGCTGTCCGACTCGATCACGCCGCGTTGTTCGCGTCCCTCAAGGTCATAGGCGGTGTATTGGTATCCAGGCATGAACGTGTCGACGAGGTCCGACTAATCCCGCGTCACGCGTAATACTTCTTCGAGCGAGGTGACGTTTTGTTCCACCCAGCGCATGCCGTCTTCGCGCAGCGTTTTCATACCAGCGGATGCGGCGGCCTTGGCAATATCGGCTTCGGCCTTGCCGTCGTGAATGAGTTCGCGGATGGCATCATTGACGGTGAGTAATTCATAAATACCGGTGCGGCCGCGAAACGTTTCGTTGTTGGTGGTGTGATCGAGCTTGCGCACCAAACGTTGTGCCAACACGCCACTAAGCGTCGAGGCCAATAAATACGGCTCGATGCCCATATCGACCAAGCGGGTGACTGCCCCGGCGGCGGAGTTGGTGTGGAGAGTGGCGAGTACCAAATGACCGGTGAGAGAGGCCTGCACGGCGATCTCGGCGGTTTCCAAATCACGGATCTCACCGATCATGATCACGTCCGGGTCCTGCCGCAAAATCGCCCGCAGGGCACGGGCAAACGACATGCCGATTTTTGCGTTCACCTGGGTTTGACCGACGCCATCCAGATCGTATTCAATCGGATCTTCGACCGTCATCATGTTGCGGGTGACGGCATCAAGCCGCGACAGTGCAGCATACAAGGTGGTGGTTTTGCCGGAGCCGGTGGGTCCGGTCACCAAAATAATGCCGTGTGGTTGGTCAATGAGTTGATCGAGTTGGCTGAGTGTTTCTGCCGACATGCCGAGACCATCGAGCGACAACCGGCTGGCTTGTTTATCAAGCAAGCGCATCACCACGCGCTCGCCGTGACCGGTCGGCAGGGTCGAGACCCGCACATCCACGGAACGGCCGGCGATTTTGAGCATGATGCGGCCATCCTGTGGCAGGCGTTTTTCGGCGATGTCCAACTCGGCCATCACTTTGACGCGCGACACCAGGGTGGCGTGTAGGCTACGTTTGGGTTCGACCACATCATGCAACGCACCATCGACACGAAACCGTACCAACGAGCGGCGTTCAAAAATTTCCAAATGAATGTCCGAGGCGCCTTCTCGTACCGCTTGGGTCAGCAAGGCGTTGATGAGTTTGACAATCGGCGCGTCGTTTTCAGTTTCAAGGAGGTCGGTGATTTCCGGCAGCGCCTGGGTGAGTTCGGCCAGATCGGCTTCGGACTCGATGTTCGAGGCAATCTCCGCGACGTGGCTGTCGCCATCGTCTGTGGCCGCGTCGCCGAATGCGTAAGCGCGCGCAAGCCGGGCCTGAAATTCGTCAGCCGACAGCAACACATGTTTGAGTGTTTTACCCGTAAGCCGACGCACTTCGGCCAACGTGGATGACTCCGGATTGGGTGCCAGCCAAACTTCAATTTCGTTGCTGCCATGAAATCTTGCTGTAATGGCACCACGCGCCTTGGCGAAGTGGTACGGCAACAACCGCACCGCGTCCCGATCGGCGGTGACCAGCAGGTCGTGCTGTTTGGCGTCGCTGGAGCCCATGATTATTTTGCGGTCGGTGCGGTCATGGCGGGTGGAAGCGCTGATTGGATCGGGGGCAACGCAGGCGGCAACGCCGGTAGCATCGCACCACCGCTTGGGATCAGCGGTGAATCGGTTGGTTTCAAATTATTGGCCTGTTCACCACGGATGTATTCATAACGCGATCCGGTGAGTTGGCTGGAGGCTTTGCTGTCGCGGATGACCACCGGGCGCAAAAAAATCATCAGGTTGGTTTTGTCGCGGCTGCGGGTCTGGTATTTGAACAAATTGCCAATGAAGGGAATGTCGCCCAGAAATGGCACCTTGCTGTCGCCGTTTTTGGTGTCATCCGAAACCAAGCCACCAATCACCGCAATCTGGCCGTCGTCGACCAGCACCGTATTTTCAATCGAGCGTTTATTGGTGATCAAATCTGCGGAACGAATGGCCGACGACGTCGGCACCACGCTGGAAATTTCCTGGAACACCTTGAGTTTGACCGAACCACTTTCGGACACCTGCGGCGTCACCCGCAACGTTAAACCGATATCACGACGTTCAATGGTCTGAAATGGATTGGTCGAACCGCTGGTGGTCTGGGTAAAACTGCCGGTGACAAACGGCACGTTTTGACCGGCAACAAATTTTGCTTCCTCGTTATCAAGCGTCAAAATATTCGGCGTAGACAACACGTTGGCACGCTGGTCGTTTTCAAGTGCACGGGCGAGTGCGCCAAGATTGAGCACCGAACCCGTCACCCCGGGAATGGTCATGACACCAGTGACAACACCGATATTGAGCCCTTGGCCGATGGTGCCGATGTTCTGTGCGGCGTTGATGATGTTGCTGCCGACACCGCCGAAATTGGTACCGCCAATGAGGTTGCTGCCGGGTTTGTTGATGCCAGTCAGGTCCTGCCATTGAATGCCAAATTCGGCGGCAACGGCAGAGGTGACCTCGGCAATGAGCACTTCGACGTGCACCTGCGCACGACGTTGATCGAGTTTGTCGATAACCGTTCTGAGCGAGTTATAAACGTGATCGGGTGCGGTGATGATGAGTGAATTGGTCGCGGTGTACGCCTGAATATTGCTGGAAACGTAAGTGCTCGCCCCGCCTGCCGTTCCGCCTGAAAGTGGCTGGGCAACCGCGCTGGACGGGGAGTTTGCTGTTTGGCCGGTGTTTGACGCGCCGCTCAACAAACCACGCAGGGTTTCCGCAACTTTGCTGGCCTCGGCATTTTTTAAATACACCACGTTGATATTGCCGTGCGCGGCGGTGGGGGTATCGACCTGCGCGACCAAGGTGCGGATGCGGGTCACCAACGCCGGGGTATCGGCACGCACAATCAGCATATTGGTTCGCGGTTCGACACCCACAGAAATTTTTGGTGGCATTCCGGGGGTGGAAGGGTTTGCGGTTGCCTCGGGCATCAAGCGCTGCACTAGGTTGGCAATATCGACCGCACTGGCGTGATTCAGCTTGATGGTTTGCAAATCCGTCGATGTTGGTACATCAATTGCCGCGACGATTTTGCGGATGCGCTCGACGTTGGAGGCGTAGTCGGTGATCACCAGCATATTGTTGCCTGGATAGGCGCCAATAAAATTGTTTTGTGGAACCAGTGGCCGCAACACCGTCGCCAGTTGCGCTGCTGATTCGTTTTGTAATGGAATAATTTGCGTGACAATCCGATCGCCGTTGGGTGCGCTGTCGGCGCTCACCACCCGGCCGGACGTCTTGGCGTCGGCTTCCGGAATAATTTTCACCACACCGCGCTCTTCCACGGCTGCAAAACCATGCACGCGAAGAGCGGTCAGTAAAATATCGTAGGCAACATCTTTGTTTACCGGTGTTGGTGCATTGATATTCATGCTGCCGGTTACCCGTGGGTCGATGATGAAGTTTTTGCCGGTGGCCTTGCCGATGGTATTGATCACCGAGGCGATATCGGCGTTGACAAACGTCATCGTCACGGTGTCCTGAGCAGCCAACGGCAGGGGGGCCAGCAGACCGATTGACAAGGACAAACTGACAGCGGCAACAAGGGCTTTGGTATGGGGACGCAGATTCACGGGTAGCCTCGGGGGAAAGATTGCCCATTGTACGATATGGGCGCGGCTTTTATGTGGCCGACACGATTGGCCAGTGGGTGGGGAGTGCCAATTTTGGTTGCTTGCAGAAATCCGGCCTTGATTGCAAAGTCGGCTCCAAGTGGTTTAAAACCAGTGACGCCAGTTCGTTGCATCCTGCCGTTGACGGCCGTATCTAGGTTGGCGGCAACGCGCCACAAAACAAACAAAACTGACCAACACTAATTTGTTGGTCAGTTTGAAATTCGCCAGACTAGTTGTCGAGGCTAACCGTCAAATTCAGTGCACCTGCCACCCCGCTGACCACAAAGGTGTAGGTTTTGGTGATGGTCAGGTCGGTGCCGGCCAAGCTCAAAACCGGCGTGGCCGCCGCGCCTTGGGTAATGGTCACCGGGATGCCGGTTCCGGCTGCGACCTCGACGTACGCAGAGGCGCTGCGCAGCGCCACCGCCGGTACGGCTGCAGTGGCAGAAAGGGCCAGGCCCAGATCGGCGACGCTTGACGCATTCACCAGTCGGACCCGCACTTTGTCAACCGCGGCTGGAAAGATCCGATCAGCGGTGCGAAAGGCAATCGGCAAACCGCCAGCCGGATTGGGTGCCAAAAATACCGAATAATCACGGCCACCGGCAAAGGCCTCATTGATGGATGACAATGCTGTGCCGCTGAGCGCTTCGCTAAATGCCACCGCTTTGGTGCCACTTGCGGTACGCACAAAAGTGCTGACGCCGCCAAATGTCACGTTGTTGAACACCCGTGTGTTACCCACGTTGACGTTTACGGTTGGATTGGCGGCTTGGGAATTGATGGCACGCACCCTGCTGACGGTGCTGTTCAACAATTGTGGCGCGCCATCGTCTGCCTGTGCAATTAAGAACGCGTTGGGAATTTCGCCCGAACCTTCGTTGTAAATCGCCAGGTTATAGGCGATCCGATCAGCATAGGCACGCGCTGGAATTTCAAAAAGAACGTTCTTGGTGCCGGGCACCGTTAATCGAACCGTATAGGTGCCGGTATTCACTTCATGAATGGTTGAGGTAATGCCACTGGCCTGAGGCGAAAGCAATAAGTAGTCTTCGGTCGGAGAGGTCACATAAAGGTCAAACGTGCCGAGGCCAATGGCGAGGGAGAGGAGACGGATGCGCGCCTTGCCGGCGGGCGGGGTGGCCAGGTCATTGTTGATAAATACGGCTGCCGGGGTGGATTTGCCACCGACTATGACCAATAGTTGTTTCTGGCGCATCAGCATCGATAGGGTGGTATCCAGAAATACGCCGCCGCTGTTGCTGACCCGCACCCGGCGGCTGCCGTTGGTGACAGCCTTAAACGCGCTGGTGGTTTGATAAGCAATATCCGATTGCCAATTGGTGGTGGCTTCGTCAATCACCACGCTGATGGAGCCCGCTTCCGGGGCGAGATTGAGAACGCGCACATTGGCATCATCAATGACTTCCGGATTTTTGCCGCAACCGGCCAAAAGTGTCGCGGAGGTGATCGCGATAACGGCAAGCCGGATCATGTTTTTCCAGGTGGTGCTTGCAGAGTTGTTAATGCAATGATTCATTACTGTTGCTCCATTCAGTTTTCTAAATTGCCGTCGAATATGGCCATCATTGCCATACGAGGACGACAGGATTTGCCGGTAGATCTGGTGATTTTAGCTTTTAACCGGCCAAACCCGCTAATTGCTCACAAATTCAGGTTGAGGGCGGCGATTTATCCAATTCCAGATCAACCATTAATTCATTGGCGATGCCTTCCAACGCGCGTTGTAATTCGTGATTGTCGAGGGTCGTGGGTACCGTGAGCTGTGCCTGCATTTGAAACATTTGCTCCCCAGACATGGCGCCACTGACAATTTGGGTCTGTAATTTATCGATGCTGACGCCGTGTTGCGCCAATTGATTGGAGATACGGCGGATGATTCCGGGCCTGTCCTGACCGATCAGGTCCAATTTGACCCGCCTGGTTGGGGCGGAACTGGCGATGGCGTCGCCCTTTGCAACGGTAATTTGCATACCGGGCGATTGCAGTTTTCGCAGCGCGTCCATGAGCGTCTCTGTCTGTTGCTCAGGCACCTGTAAATGCACAATCCCGGCAAATTGCCCGGCCAGATTGGCCATCAGGCTGTCTGCCCAATTCGCGCCAAACAGGGCCGCCTGATCAGAAATTGCGCTCACCAGTCCGGGGCGGTCCGGACCGATGATGGTGACAATGATGGAAGTACTCATGATGGCCTCGCCTCTTTATTCAACACAACTGTTGTTTGTTTGCGAACCCGCTTGATTGGCCGGATACGCTTGGTACGTGTGATACGTACGGCTTTAGGGGGTAATGGTGTAAACCAGCATCATCGGTGCGCCGCCGCGTTTGATTTCGGCGCGAATACTGTTGGTCGAGCCAAATTGCCCGTAAAAACGTGCCAGATCACCGGTGCCGTTTACCGGCTGCCCGTTGATCGAGGTAATGATATCGCCGACCTGCAAACCTAGTTTTTGTGCGAGCGTGCCAGTCTGGGCATCGTTGACCTGCACCCCGCCATTGGACGCCGGGACGATGCTGCCGAGAAAATTGATTTGTCGGGGATCTTGTAAAACCGAATTGAGTTCGCCACGTGACAGGCTGAAAGTATTGCGCGAATTGGTGGCGACGTTGAGCCGGAAGCTGGCGACCGGTTTGGCCGCATTGTTGGCCTGCACATTTACATTGCTGACCGGGCCACGTTCCAAGGCAACTTTTTCGCGCACGCCGGCACGGGAAATGACGATGTAATCGGCGTGGACTTCAGCAAGGGTGATCGACCCGCTGATTTTTTCGTTGACGCGCACACTGGTATCGCGCCCGCCGGTATTGACCACGGCGGCGGATAAGGTTTTGCCGTCCACGGCATACACGCCCTTCAGCCGAATACCGCTTTCACCTGCCGGGCCCATGCCGGTCACACTGGCATCGCCAGGATCGCCAAACAGCTGGCGGGCGAGAGCAGGGTCAATCGGCGCGGGCGGACTTGCCGATGTCACTACGCCCTGTGCGCCCCAAAAAAACCATCCCCACCATGCCAATTGCACGCCCAAGCCAATGACCAGCAGCAAGGTGACGATCTGGCTTATTCGTTTTAGGGATGCGAGGTTAATGGTCATATTCACTTTGGCAGTTTAGCCAGATCCACGTCGATATATCGCCACGGCGCGTGCGCAAACGGATGTTTTTTGTATCCCAATACCCAAGGGTGCACCAGAATTGTTCCCTGCCGCAGTAAATTGACCCGCCAAGGGTTGTCCGCCCACAACATTTTGACCATTTGCCGGTAAATTTCGGTGCGCGCCGGGCTATCCGGCATGGTCTGGATTTTTTCATACAGCGCGTCATATTCCGGCTTCGAATACATTGCGTAGTTGGCACCACCAATGGATTTTGTCCAAAACAATTGCAGGAAGTTTTCACCATCCGGGTAATCCGCGATCCAGCCGTAAGTCCACATTTGCACCTTGCCAGCTTGGGCTTGTTTGCGCAGGTCGGGTAATTTTTCAACTTTATTAAAGGTCATGCGAATGCCAATGTCGTCCATGGCACGTTTCCACAATTCGTTGCGCTGTCTTTCTTTCAACTTTGGCACAGAGGCCTGATCGATCACCAAGTAGCTGCCGTCGGGCATTTCGCGATAACCATCGCCATCCCGATCGATGTAGCCATACAAATCAAGCAACGCCTTGGCGCGCGCCGGATTGTATTCATGCCATGGTGCACGTTCGTTGATAAAACCTGCCATGCCAGCGGCAATGGGTGAAAACGCAGCGTGCACCTGGCCTTTTTCCAAAATCATGATTTCGTCGTCAATCGGATAGGCGATTGACATGGCGCGGCGCAGGGCAATTTTTTC
>JAYTBF010000270.1:0-3435 GCA_043737175.1 Burkholderiales bacterium | reverse complement strand
CCTTGATCGGCAGCGCCTTGCCACCTCGCACTTGTTCGTCCGCGGTAATCACCGCAATGGCGCCAGCATCAATAATTCGTTCCTGCAAACTCTTCGCGGAAAATCCGCCGAATACGACCGAGTGCGTGGCACCGATGCGGGCGCACGCTTGCATGGCAATCACGCCCTCAATCGACATCGGCAGGTAAATGATGACGCGGTCTCCCGAGCGAATGCCTTTTGCCTTTAATACATTCGCCAATCGACACACCCGCTGCAACAGGGCCTGATAGGTGATGGTATTGACCGCGCCGTCATCGGCTTCAAACGTGATTGCGATCTTCGCGCCGAGCCCGGCGGCAATCTGCCGGTCGAGACAGTTAAAGGACGCGTTTAATTCGCCGTCATGAAACCATTTGTAAAACGGCGCATTGGATTCATCAAGCACCTGGGTAAACGGCTTGTGCCAGACGAGATGTTGTTTGGCCAGACTGGCCCAAAATTTGTCCTCGTCATTGTTTGCCTGTGCGCACATTGCGTCGTAGGCTGCACGCCCGGAAATGGCGGCCGCTTTCATGAGCGCCTCTGGCGGCTGAAATAGTCTGTTTTCTTGCAAATTGGATTCAATATTTGACATCACTCGCTCCGCAAACTAGATTATTTCTATGAAAATACAATTGCTTTTATAGCACATCCGGTCCTATTCACCCCCGCCCAATTTGCAAATTCCGGCGAATACGCTTTGAACAGAAATTGAAAGTTGCAGCGTGCAGTCGTTGTTTCGGCTGATTTGCCGCCGCCTGCCGCGCGTGCAGGAAACGAACGGATTAAGCGGGAACGGCAGGATCTGACCCAATAATATATCTTATGTCTTATATAAGACATATTGACGCGGCGCAACAAAAACGCTATTGTTTGGCTGTGCTTCGCGCGTTTTTTCGCATTGCATGGTGGCACCACCCGCCTCGTTCACAGTGAAAATCGTATTCATCGCAATTAAAATCAC
Source organism: Burkholderiales bacterium (assembly GCA_043737175.1). GTDB lineage: Bacteria > Pseudomonadota > Gammaproteobacteria > Burkholderiales > Usitatibacteraceae > UKL13-2. The sequence goes on along the minus strand of JAYTBF010000270.1, from coordinate 2,450 downwards.
GGCCAAAATCATGAATAACACCAACGAAGTACGAATTTCGCCGGACACCACCGCATTGCTGGGCGACTATTGGCCAGGTATCCAGATCTACTATCCACCGGTCAAATATGCGCCATCACTGGGTATTTACGAAGACTTGGAACAAGCCGCGCAGCGGTTTCAAAAACATGCGCTTGGCACCACCGCGCACACCCTGTTATTCGATTTGGAAGACGGCTGCCGGCAAAAAGAAATGTCGCGCCAATTGCTGCGCCAGGAATTACCCTCCATGCCGCCCCGCAAAACCGTGCAAATCGCGATTCGTATCAATCCGTTCCGAACGGAAGAATACGAAAAAGATTTGGAGCTGATCCGCGACCTATCTGACTATATTGACGTTGTCATGCTGGCCAAGGCCGGTGAGGCCTACGGTTCGGCGGAAATCCGCGATCTGTCGGCCGTATTGGTCGGGCTCAACCATAAGATGACTATTCAACCGATTATTGAACACCCGAAGTCACTCAAAATCGCGCCCGACCTGATGCAATACAGCACGGTCAAACACGTGGTGTTTGGTATTCACGACTTTTCAAAAGCGATGGGCATTCACATCACCCCGCGTAATTGGACCGTAGAGCTCGCATATTTTATGAATCAGGTTTTGTTTGAAGCGCGCATTGCCGGTAAAGGTGTGATTGGTGGCGTCGAAACACTGATTGGCCAATCAACCATGCCTGAATCGAGTGTTGAGCCGGACGATGTGCGTCGCTGGCTTGATCTACACGGTGACGAGGAGTCCCGCGTGGTTTATGGCCACGCCTGTGAAGAGGCCGCCATGGGAATGACCGGCAAACAGGTGATCCACCCCTTTCACATCCACCCCTGCAAGGTGGCGTATACACCGTCGCCGACCGACATCAACACCAAGATTGAAATCCTCAAGGCCGCAATTGAGGCCGATGCCCTGCTGGGTGGTGCCATCAAATTTAATGGCGAAATGCTCGATCCACCGATGTTTGGCAAGGCTCTGCAAACGCTGTTGCGGGCGCATGCCTTGCACGCGCTGTCGGACAACGATACGGCGTTTGCGGTTGAAGTATTAAAGAAACTGCCTGAGCAGGTTGTGCGGGAGAATTGGCCATATGGGGTAATTTTGTGATGACCGATGTCGGGGGTTGCCCGGCGGCAAGTTACTTTCATTTTCTTCATTTGGATCGGGCAATTCAAAACCATCACTGTCATCCCGAGGGAAGCCGGGATCCAGCGGCCTGTGCAAAAGGCGTTCGTGTTTCTTATGCGACGACTGATGCCGGGGGTTGCCCGGCGGCAACCCAGGCTCCAGTCGTCACCCAAAGACTACCAATACCTTTTGCACAAACCGCTGGGCCCCGCCATCCACCAAGATGGAGTGACAAATTTTGAATTGCCTAATCACACAACCAACATGAACGCCAAAGCCACCTTCCCCCCTTTCCCCGCATGGACTTGGCACCTCCCGGAATTCTTAAACATCGGATCGGCCTGTACGGACGCCCATCTGGCAACGGATGTGGCGGATCGCATAGCGATGATTGTTGAAAACGATCTCACCGGCACCACCACCGCCACCTATCGTGAATTGTCAACCCGCAGCAATCAATTTGCCCAAGTATTACGCAAACACGGTGTGGTGCCATCTGACCGGGTGCTAGTGCGGCTGCCAAACAGCCTCGAGTATCCGATCGCATTTTTTGGCACGATGAAGGTCGGCGCGATTGCCGTGCCCACTTCAACGTTACTTACGCCGGAAGAAGTGTTTTATCTGATCAAAGATTCCGGCGCAAAAGTATTGGTTCTGGATAAAGCGAGCTGGTCGCAAGTGGCCGACACCATGAAGGATCGCGGTCACGTTGAATTGGTATTAACCACGGGCGAGGGGCAAGCGACCGCCATGGAGGGCGTTTGTGTACTGGACCTGAAAATCGCCTTGAATGGCGTGACTAGTTTTTCCGCCCCACACGCCACCCGCGCCAACGATCCAGCCTATCTTGTTTATACCAGCGGTACCACCGGATATCCCAAAGGGGTGTTACACGCGCACCGCGCCTTGATTGGTCGTGCGCCGGCTGCACGTTACTGGTTCAGTTTTGATAACAATCAAGTTGACCGCATTGTTCACTCGGGAAAATTCAACTGGACCTATGTACTCGGTTCGGGATTGATGGATCCGCTCTATCGCGGCAAAACAGTCATTGTTCATGAAGGCAAAAATGATGCGCTGCTTTGGCCGCGCCTGATTGCCAAACACAACGCCACCATTTTTATCGGTGTGCCAACGATTTATCGACAAATCGTGCAAAAAACTTCGATTGGCAACGCGGACGTGCCATCGCTGCGGTTTTGCATGAGTGCCGGAGAACATCTTTCCGACGACATGCTGAGTGAATGGCGCACCCGTTTTGGCATGGATATATATGAAGCGGTTGGCATGA
>JAYTBF010000269.1:0-18694 GCA_043737175.1 Burkholderiales bacterium | reverse complement strand
GAGGAAACACCGGGGGTAAGAGTCAAATCGTTTTTCATTCGATCCGTAGGAGCAAAGTATGAAATCAGGTCGCACTTGGGAACCGCAGCTATTGGCCGCTAGGCGGCGATCAATACGTCAGCTGAAATACCAAAATCATTATGCAGTTTGCGAATCATCGCTAACGATAACGGACGCTTGCGGCTTAGAACCTCATAAGCGCGGTTTGGTCGACCAAAAACCGGCGTCAAGTCGTGAATTGTCAGGCCGCGTTGTTCCATCACGAATTTGATTGACTCAACAGGGTCCGGCGGCATCATCGGGTAGTGCTTCGTTTCGTAGGCCTGAATCAAAGTAACCAACACGTCGAGCGTATCACCATCAGCCGTGCCGACTTTGGCACCCATTAGACCTTCGACTGTCTTGAGCGCTTCGTTATAGTCGCGTTTTGAACGAATTGGCTTGATAGTCATGGCGTCTCCTTTATATCGTTTGTGCATCAATTTGGTCATATTGCTTGTGCGTGCCAATGAACCGAACATACACCACACGAAACGGATAGTTAATCCATACGACAAGACGATATTTGTTGCCGGCTAAATTAAACACCACACGACCGTCTTTCAGAATGCTAGCCGTCCCGAGATCGGCCTTTACGTCTGCTGGACTTTTCCAGTCTGCGGAAGACGCATGCTGAAACCACGCACGCGCAGGTTCCACAACATCCCGGTAGGCAGGGCTTGATTCTCCGAAATCTCTCAGCGTTCGATAGGCGATGACTCGCATATCTCAGTATAGTCCCGTAATGGGACTAAATGCAAGGGTCAATGTTAAAAGGTTCGGACTGAAATTAAAGCGGTTAGGCTCGATACATTCCCGTCGCCGACCAGAAGGAAGTTGAAGTGTATCTCATGATTCAGCGGGTTTACATTCGCAATTGGACGCTCAACGGGAATGACCGCTTGTGGCCGCTAGTTCGCTTCCCATTTTGATGTTCGCGAAACAAAAAGGGCCAACACCTTCGTGCCAGCCCCCGTCGTTCGTAGTTGCTACTTCGTGTTGCTACTTCTCGTAAACCTCGGTGTTGCTGACGGGCTTACCTTCAGCATTTGTGCCCTTTACCGTGCGGGTAAAACTCTTGCCATCCGCTGCCATAACAGTGCTGGCCGATGTGAGTGTCTTGCCGTTAAGAGTGGAGGTGCTGTCGATCGTATTCGCGTTCGGTCTCTTGATGGCCACCGTGGCGCCGGACGCAGGCGCGCCTTCCGTGTAGACAATTGGGCCGCCCTTCATCGGAAAGGTGTACTTTGTTGAGGTGGGCTTGCCAGCGCTATCAGTTCCCGTCGCGGTGAGGGCGAGATCCGCACCCTTCTCGGCGAACACAACGGTGACTGCTTTCGGTGCTGGGCCTGGTGAATACGTTGACTTGGCGACATTCAGTTTCCACGTGCCGGTGTATACGTCAGCCGCTGAAGCAGCACCGACGAAACCGAAAACCATCAATCCGAGAACGAGTTTTTTAAGCATTGCGTTACTCCCTAGTTGGTGTTTGTGTGCGGTATCGCTGTCGGCATAATGGTGCGCTATTACTCCCCGGCGCTCCCCCGACAACGCCCACCCGGTGCACAACGTGTTTGAGATGGACGAGTCGTAGTATACGGCATCAAGGAAAGACGTCTTGCTTCCGGGGGAGGAGGTAGGTACGTAGCAATCAGCGACAGACCACGAGGTTTTCCGCGAAACCTAGATTCGAATAAATGGGGGCAGTCAAATTGTTTTTCATTTGATTCGGTGGATCAAACTATGAAATCAGAACGCACTCGCGAAGAGCCGCTACTGACCGATTGCGTCACATGCTGCGACGTGAAACATACTGGCACAACACCTTATCCATACGGGATTGCCATCCTTCTCCGGTCGACCTGAAGTATTCCAAGACTTCCGGACTATATCGCACCGAAACAAGCTTCTTCGTGTTTTCGGACTTTGGCCGACCACGCAACGCCTTCATTGGGATCATTGCCTTTAACTGCTTTGGGGTTAACGGTTGCGCATCAGCGTCTGCTTTCGCCGCGGCAGTAATTGCCCTTTCCTCGGCGGCTGTCGGTATCGCGATAGAAACTCGTTTAGATTGTTTTGACATAGTGTTGTACCTCACGACGGTTAGCCCGGCGCATGCTAATAATTCTTCGTAGTGCGCCGCGATCTATGAATGAAACGTAGTAAAGGATTTCCGTCTTCGGTGCGATTGCAATCATTCGCAACTCGTCGTATTCAAAGCGGTCATCCAACCAAACCAGTGCGGCATCCCAGTCAAGTTCCCGCGCCATCGAGAGTGAAACGCCATGCTTTGCTTGGTTTGCTTCGTCTTTTGCCTTATCGAACTCGATCCGCGTTATTTATTGTAGCTACACTAAATTTCATCGTCAAGGCATATCTTTGTATGTTGACCCATGCTTTTCCGCATCACCGCAGATGGTTGAATGTAGGGATCGCTGGCACGTCCGCGTAAAATGGCGGCTATGTCGCAGCCGCCTAAACCATTAAATTCACCGCCATTCGACCCAAACGACTTGTTATTGGCCGATCGCGGCCGGCTGAATGCGCTCGACAAAAAACGCCGCGATTGGCAGCGCGCCAAAAAGTCCCCGGAACAAATCGCCCAGGTTGATAAACAGCTCGCCGATTTAAAAGTCGCCGCCGCCGCACGCGCCAGTCACCGTCGGTCGCGTCATGCGGAGTTTTCCACCCCGACGTTTGACGACGCGTTACCCATTGCCGAACGCCGCGCCGAAATTGCCAAACTGATTCGCGAACACCAGGTGGTGATTGTTTGCGGCGAAACCGGCTCCGGCAAAACCACGCAGTTACCGAAAATTTGTCTGGAGTTGGGACGCGGAATTAACGGCATGATTGGTTGTACCCAGCCACGGCGGATTGCCGCGCGCACGCTGGCCACGCGGCTGGCGCATGAGTTAAAACAATCCGGCCAGCATACGGTCGGCTACAAGATTCGTTTTAACGACAAAACCACCGACGACACCTTTGTGAAGGTGATGACCGACGGCATATTGCTGGCCGAAACCCATAGTGATCGAAATTTGCTGGCGTATGACACGATCATTATTGACGAGGCACACGAGCGCAGCTTGAACATTGATTTTTTGCTGGGTTATATCAAACAGCTCATGGTCAAGCGCCCGGACTTAAAAATCATTGTCACCTCGGCCACGATTGATCCGCAGCGTTTTTCCAAACACTTTGACGGCGCGCCGATTATCGAAGTGTCGGGGCGCACCTATCCGGTTGAAGTGCGTTACCGGCCCGAACATTTTCTGGACGACAGTGATGACGCCGTCGACATTGAGGATGCGGTTACCCACGCCATCGACGAAATATTCGAGGACACCCGCGAAGGCGATGTGCTGGTATTTTTGCCGGGTGAACGCGAAATTCGCGATACTGCCGAGGCGTTGCGTAAACACCACCCCAATCAGACCGAAGTGCTGCCGCTTTTTTCCAGACTGTCCAATGCCGAACAGGATCGGATATTCGCGCCGTCCACATCAAATCGGCGGCGCATAGTGCTCGCCACCAACGTTGCGGAGACGTCACTGACCGTCCCCGGTATCCGTTATGTGGTGGATACCGGTGTGGCACGGGTACATCGATACAGTCCGCGGCAAAAAATTGACATGTTACTCATTGAGCCGATCTCGCAGGCCTCGGCGATGCAACGTGCCGGCCGTTGCGGGCGGGTCGCAGCGGGTATTTGTATTCGTTTGTACAGCGAAGAAAATTTCACCGCGCGGCCACTATTCACCACCCCGGAAATTCTGCGCACTTCCCTTGCCAGTGTGATTCTGCGCATGAAGGCTTTGGGCCTCGGTGATGTCGCCAACTTTCCATTTGTTGAGCCGCCCAGCCCGCGCATGATTGACGATGGTTATCGTCAATTGTTCGAACTCGGCGCGGTGGATGAGGCCAAAAATATTTCTCCACTCGGTTGGAAGCTGGCCAAGTTTCCGGTTGACCCGGCGATTGCCAGAATGTTATTGGCGGCCGAAAAAGAAGGCTGTTTGGTCGACGTGTTGGTGATTGCATCGGCGTTGACCGTGCAGGATCCGCGTGATCGGCCGATGGACAAACAAGAACAGTTTTTGGTGGCGCATGAAAAATTCGCCCACCCCCAATCGGAGTTTTTGGCATATGTGAATTTGTGGCAGTTTTATCACGATGCCATCAAACATAAACAGTCACACCGCAGGCTGGACAATCAAATGCGGGAAAATTTTTTGTCACCGATGCGCCTGCGTGAGTGGCGGGACGTGCACAGCCAACTGGCGGAACTGTGCGGCTCGCTGGGTATGCATATTGGTGATGCGCCCGCTGCAGCAAAAAGCGAGAAGTTAAACCCGGGTGCGGCGTCCCATGCGAAGTCACGCGACCACCTGGCCGCGGCAAAAGACGCGCGCGCGGCGGCGGCGGTGGCGGCCGCCGTGGCATCAGCATCAACGTCGTCCTCAGCGGCGTCATCTGCATCCAAATCCACCAATAAGATTTATGGGCCCGGCTACGAATCAATCCACCGCGCCTTATTGACCGGTCTGATCACCAACGTCGGCACCAAGTCGATTGACGGCCACGACTATCTGGCGCCGCGCGCGGTTAAATTTCATTTGCCAAAACGCACCCGCGACTATGCCGCGCAAAAAAAGGAGCGCATGAAATGGCTGATGGCCGCAGAGCTGACCGAAACCACGCGGATTTATGCCCGCACCATCGCCACCATCGAGCCGGAGTGGATCGAACAATTGGCCGACCATTTGGTGACACGCTCGCATTACGATCCACATTGGGAACGTAAATCCGGCCAAGTGGTGGCGTTTGAAACGGTGTCACTTTATGGTTTGGTGATCAATGCCCGGCGGCGGGTGCACTACGGCAGCATCAACCCCAAAGAAGCGCGGGAAATATTCATCCGTCAGGGTTTGGTTGCGGGCGAGGTCGATACCCACGGCAAGTTCCTGAAAATGAATTTGCGATTGATTGATGAAATTGAAGACATCGAGGCCAAGGCGCGGCGGCAGGATGTGTTGGTTGATGATGAGGATATGTATCAGCTGTACGACAGTGTGATCCCCGCCGACATCGTCACCATGGTGGCGTTTGAACGCTGGCGCAAGGATACGGAAAAGTCCAAGCCAACCACGCTTGAATTTACGCGTGAACAATTGATGCGCCGTGGTGCAGACGACATTACCTTTGACCTCTATCCGAAAACACTCAAACACAAAGGGGCGGCCTACCCATTGCAATATCGGTTTGAACCCACCCACCCGATGGATGGTGTCACGGTGACGTTGCCGGTGTCGGTGCTCAATCAAGTCAATGCCGCGCGTTTTGAGTGGTTAACCATGGGCATGTTGCGCGAAAAGGTGCAGGCGTATTTCAAATCTTTGCCGCAGCGTATTCGCAGCGCCTTGGTGCCGGTGCCGGATACGGTGAGTGAATTCATCACCTTTGTTACCCAACGTCCCGGTATGAATGATTTATCGATGGCCGAAGAAACCTTAATCGACGCCATCAGCCAGTTTTTACGTAAGACGAAAGGTATCGAGGTGCCGAAGGACGCGTGGGATGTGGCGCCTTCTGCAGGCCGGGTGGCGACGCATTTACACATGAATTTTCGGATCGTTGATGCGGATGGCAAAGAACTCGCCATGTCGCGCGACTTCGCGGCATTGCGCGCCGAATTTGCCGATGCATCCAAAACGGTGTTTTCGACATTGCATCGAAACCGCATGGAACAGGATGGATTGACCGCGTGGCCGGCAGATATGGCCGAGCTGCCGGAAACCATTAACTTTGAGCGCAACGCTATTCGTTACGATGGTTTTCCGGCGTTCGTCGATAAGGGCAGCAGCGTATCAATTGTCATATTTGACGAGCCTCTTCAGGCAAAAATGGCGCAAACACAAGGTCTGACAAGGCTTTTTGCCCTGACGCTGCCGGATCATGTCAAGTCCTGTGAGCGTGGCATCAAAGTGTCGCCGGTAGCGGCGTTTCAGTATTCAAGTTTTTTCCCGGAGGCCAAAAACCACGCGCAGGAAGCGTTGCGGCAAGAGCTGTTGTTTGCCGGCTTACGCGCCACATTCGTTGATGACGGGCAGATTGAAGCCGACGACGTGCGTGACATAAAAACATTCGAGCAGAAAGTCGCCAATGGCAAGGCACAATTGGTCGGCCGGACAGGTGCGATTGTTGCGGCCATCGACGAAGCGCTGACGCTGGTGGCGGAAGCCCGCAAACTGTGTAATGAACGTTACGTAAAAGGCTGGGAACACATCGGCCCGGACGTCGACGAGCAGCTCGACAACTTGTTTGCGGTCCGTTTTTTGCGGGACGTCGCATCGTCACAGCTGTTGTTTTATCCGCGGTATTTAAAGGCGATCCTGATGCGGCTGAATAAAGCGCGGCAAGGTGCCATGGAACGGGATCTGGAAAGTTTCAAACAAATTCGACCATTGTGGCGGCAGTACCTTGGCGCGGCCGAATCGTTATTGCCGGCAGTACAGGAATACCGCTGGGCGGTGGAGGAATTGCGCGTCGGCTTGTTTGCGCAGGAGTTGCGCACACCCATGCCGGTGAGTGTCAAACGAGTCGGTAAAATGTGGGAAGCACTGGAAAAATTGATATGACCGCAACGAAAGCGCCAATGAACGCCTCTCTTCGCCTAGCCAGCCGCATGGCCTACATTGCGCCATTTGAAGTCATGGAAATTCAAACCCGTGCCCGCGAGCTTGAACACGCCGGACACGACGTCATTCACATGGAAATCGGCGAGCCGGATTTCGCCACGCCACAACCGATTATTGACGCGGCCAAACGCGCGTTTGACTCCAAACCCATGAACTACACCTCGGCGCGCGGCATGTTGTCGTTGCGGGAATTGATCGCCGGATTTTACGCAAGCAAATATGGCGTGGTGATTGACCCGAACCGAATCATTGTGACCGCCGGCTCGAGCGCGGCGTTGATGCTGGCGTTTGGCGTGTTGATCAATGCGGGAGATGAAGTATTGATGGCAGACCCCGGTTACCCGTGCAACCGCCATTTTGTGCGCGCCATGGATGGGGTGCCGTTGATTATTCCGGTGGGAGCCGATTCGGAGTATCAGTTGACTGCACGACACGTTGACGCGCATTGGACGCCAAAAAGTGTGGCGACGCTGTTGGCCTCACCCGCCAATCCAACCGGCACCACGGTAGGTCAACACGAGTTACAGATGATCCATGACGCCACTGTCAAGCGTGGTGGCACCTTGATCGTGGATGAAATTTATCAAGGGCTGACTTACGATGTGGCGCCATCCACGGCGCTTGCCTTGCGAGGCGCCGAGGATATTTTTGTCATCAATAGTTTCTCCAAATATTTTCAGATGACCGGTTGGCGTCTCGGCTGGATGGTGGTGCCCACCGCCTATATCCGCCACGTCGAAACACTCGCGCAAAATTTATTTATCTCGCCATCTGCGCCGGCGCAATATGCGGCACACGCGGCATTTACCCCGGAAACCTTGGCCATTCTTGAAAAGCGCCGTGAAGAGTTACATCGTCGTCGGGATTTTTTATTGCCGGCCTTACAACAACTCGGTTTCAAAATTCCCGTTGTCCCGCAGGGTGCGTTTTACCTTTACGCGGATGTTTCTGCCATCGCCGATGACAGTTTTGTTTTGTGCCGCCGAATTCTGCAAGACGCCCATGTCGCGATTACACCGGGCAAGGACTTCGGCAGCAACGCGCCTGAAAAACACATTCGTATTGCCTACACCCAACCGATTCACCGTCTGCAAGAGGCGGTCGATCGACTCGCTGCCATCGTCAGGAGCGCGTAATGAAAATTTTTGTGCAATGTTTTTTGGTCATGTTTTGTTTATCGGCGCAGGCCGAGGAGCGGGCCATCAATGAGAAAATTACTGTCAAAGCAGGCGTCGACGAGGTCTGGAAGGCGTGGACCACCACGGAGGGCGTTAAATCATTTTTTGCGCCCGACGCAAAAATTGACGCAAGAGTTGATGGTGCATACGGGGTATACATGTTGCCTTCGGCGCCTTCGGCGCCTGCGGGAATGCGCGGCGCGGATGACATGCGTTTTTTGGCAATCCAGGATAAAAAAATGATTTCATTTACATGGAACGCGCCGCCGTCGTTGGCCAATGTGCGCAAACAAAGGACAGTGGTGATTGTGCGATTTATTGCGCGCGGGGATCAATTGACGGATGTCACGTTGCATCACGTTGGCTGGGGCGACGGCGACGAATGGGACAAAGCGTATGCCTATTTCGTCAAGGCGTGGCCGGGTGTGATGAGGAATCTCAAAAAACGCTTTGAAGACGGACCGATTAATTGGAAACCGTGGCTGGACAGTATGCAGGCACCAAAATAACCACCATTGATATACGCGGCCCCATCCCTGTCCATGGGTTGTTTAGCCGGTTAACGGCCAGGATTCCAGTGTTTCATAGCGAACGGACGCGCCATCTTGGACGGCCTGGATCAAGCTGAATTGATCTACCTTCCAGTGGGTCGGGTTAATTGTGTGTTGTGCAAATGAATGTTCTATGTGCCGGGTCACCGTGACATGTGGCCGAAAGCGGCGTGCATCGACATCAAAGTCGGCGTTGGCAATGGTGTGGTACAGCGTGGACTGCAGGTCAAACAATTCTTTGGGGGGCTCGGCGCTTGCCAACCAGGCCACACCAGCACTGTCAAAACATCCGGCCGTATCAATGACATAGGTGAACGGTCGGGCGCGAACTTGGGCGATGGCCAGTTTAAATTCAAATAAGCGACTGGACGGAACATTGCCGGCAAAGACCATGGTCATGTGCATGGTCACGGGCATGGTTGGACGGCCGCCGGTCACGCGCGCAATCTCGAGACGCTGCGCCGCCAGGGCGAGTCGGACCTGGTCGTCCGGCCAGAGTGCAAGAAAGAGCCGCATTAATAAAGTCTAATCAGTTGGGCGCGAAATATGTATATCGTCATTAGCCGCAGATTCTTGATTGTTAAGCAGGTCATAGTTTGAATCGGATATCCATCGCCTATCGCATCAGCCAATGATTCGATTAATGGTAATGCGTGGTGGGATGATTAATGTCTTCCGGCATTTCGGCGTGTACTGCTTCGCCGTCGTGGTTGTAAAAAAGCGGCGCGCCGCAATCATCACAATATTCCGGGGGGCGGACGCCATCAAGTAACGTGATCTCCGTCAATTGATGTTGTTTTAACAATGTTTCGATAATCTGACGCGGGCCGGGATTGGTGTCGTCGTCTTCTTCGCCATACAGTGGCCAAACCACACCATTAATAACTTCATTGTGGTTTTTACGTGTGAGACTGACCCGGTACTCGTCGATTTGACCTTCCCCGACGCCGGCAACCACGGCAGCCATGGCGGTGGCGGGTAAATCAAGCATGGTCGCCGTTCCGTCTATTACCGAATCCAGCGTACGCGGTCTCACCAGCAAATCGGATTCACGGCAATTGTTAAAAAATGCATTGGGCAAGCCACATTCAAACTCGCACCCGGGCAGCAGTGCTGCCAGCAGTGGGCGAACCTGCTTATTCCATTGTTCAAGGCAGGATTGATGAGTAGGCGACTTGTCGGGGCCGTCGGTCTCCTGCCACCGGAATAGCGCATCACCTTGGTTCACCACCACAACAGCAAGAATAAAGCGCACATCGGCGGGTAAGGCGGCGGTCTCGGCGAGTTTGCTGTAATCAACCGGCGCGGGAATTTTTTGTTCGGCTGCGGCCGCCATCATCGCCATGAGCTTGCGGGTATCGGCAAAACCACGCGGCAGCTGATCGATTGAATACAAAAATGGATTCACACACAACGAGACGTCACGCGCAAGAATATGTCCGTGCAGGTGGCTACAAATCGGCGCCATCGTCCGCTCGGTTAACGGGCCGGATGGGATTTGATACTTTGACCAAACAATGAGCGGAATAGAAATAAGCAGCGCCTGGCGTGTTTCCGTGTTGTTCTTGGCGGCCGTGCTGATCAACACGCACGCTTCTGCGGCAGCTTCGCAGGTTGCCGCGAGCACATCATGCACGGGCGTGTTGAGTTTATGAGTGTGGCCAAGTGCGGCTTCGACGGCCGCGTCATTGCCGCGATCCATCAACGATGCGGCCAACTCATCGGCTTGGGTGATCCAGAATTGTTCCTCCACTCGACTGCCGGCGGCAATTGCCGCCTCACACAGGCTGACCAATCTGGCCGCTTCTTTTGGCAGACGAATTTTAGGTTTGCTGCCGGCTGCGCTGGTAGTTCGTTTCATGTTGAGGATGCCAAATTATTCACCCAGCATTATATCGCCCGTTGTCCGAGGGAAAACATTGATCGCTATGCCCAAGCGGGAGTGGCGACGTCAAAGCAGCGATTTTCTGATCGTTTCTCAGTGTTTAGGCTGGCGAGCCGTTGACATTACGCATGCGGCGACCATTGTCAACACGACGCAAGGATGCCTCATGTTGCGTGCGTAGGATCTCGGCCAGTCGATTAATCCCGGTCGAAAAGAGCCGGGATAACTCCTCGCGACGAAGCTGTCTGGCACTTTGTTGCAGGCTTAAGTTTGTTGTACTCATATTCAGTTCCTTTGGTCTTTTGCGGGCCAGAATTGCATCCGTTTTGTGGTTGGGGGATGTGTTGTCCAATTATGATTGCTATCGATTTGAAAGATAATCGACCAATCAGGCATAATTTTGTGGAAAAATATTCACAAATCGCAACAATCACGATGGAATAGGGGCGCAAATGGATACACCCGGTGAAATGAAGGCATTTGTACGGGCGGTTGAGCTGGGAGGTTTTTCCGCCGCCGCACGTGATTTAGATCTGACGCCGTCGGCATTGTCGAAATTAACCACCAGGCTGGAAGACCGGCTGGGGGTCAGGCTGATGAATCGCACCACCCGCAAACTCGCCCTGACCGCCGAGGGAGAGGCGTATTTTGCAAGTGCCCGGCGGATCCTGATGGAAATCGAGGAAGCAGAATCGGCGGTGACGCGATTTTCGGCACATCCCAAGGGTTTGTTACGGGTAAACGTCGGTGCCGCGTTTGGCTTGCATCAACTTGCACCCGCGCTACCCAAATTTTTGGATCGTTATCCACAAATTGAGATGGACATCACCGTTACCGATCGCCTGGTGGATTTGGTTGAGGAGGGGGCGGACGTGGCCATCCGCAACAGCGTGTTGGCGGACTCGTCATTGGTCGCCAAAAAAATATGTGATTTACAAAGGGTGATCTGTGCATCACCCGCGTATTTGAAAAAACACGGCACGCCGCTGCGGGCGGTCGATTTGTTGCAACACAACTGTATTTCTATCTCCGGTGCACCCCAGTTGCGTCGCTGGCCATTTGATGTGGCTGCCGTTAAAGCTGGCGGGGTCGGCGGCGTGAGCGATAAAGTCACCGAAAAGAGTATTGAGTACATTGACGTCAAGGGCAACGTGTCGGCCAACAATGCCGAGGCGTTGTTGCAATTGGCGGCCACCGGGGTGGGCATTATCCGGCTGACCGACGTGATTGTTGGTGATGGTATTCGCGCGGGTTGGTTAACGCCTATTTTGGTTGACATGCATCATGTTGAGCCGGTGCCGCTGTCGGCGGTTTACCCACACGGCAAACACAAGAGCCCGCGAGTCGCGGCCTTTGTAAATTTTTTGGTGGAGACCTTTGCCGACGCGCCTTGGCGTCGCGAGAATCATCCGTCTGCTGTTAAGCGATAAAAATCAGGCGCAAAATGGACGGAAGGTTTGGCGTGCGTAAAATAACGGTCTTATGAACATATTTCCCGGGTGCAACCGCGACGATGATCAAAAAAATTCGATCGGTAAGTTCGTGTACCAAGTGATCGCCAAGGATTTTGACGGTGGACCGGTAAATCTCAAGTCGCTCGTTGAAAAAAATAGTCTGGTTATGCCCATTGCGCCCGCAGCTGGCGGGTGGGTTGGCCAAACCCGTACTGCTTGTCGTCCATCCTTCCTGCTGCTTGTAAACGCGGCTCCACCTAAAAGAATGACCAATGCCATGAAGTTACTGTTGCCCCAAACCGCCGCGCACAATTTTATTTTGATCGGACTGGTGATGCTGCTGGCTGGTTGCGCCGGTTCAGACGTCGGCCAATTTGGTCCGTACAACGTCAGCTCGAGTGGTGCGGATCAGCGCTTGATGTTGAACGGGTACGATCCGGTTGCTTATCATTCGGTTGGTCAACACACCCTCGGCCAAACATCAATCAAGGCCGAGTATGACGGTGTCACTTATCGTTTTGCCAACGAGACCAATAAAAACGAATTCCAGAAGGATCCGGCACGTTATCTGCCGCAATATGGCGGCTTTTGCGCCAACGGCATTGCCTACGCGATTCCATGGGGTGGCGATGGTGATGCCTGGCAATTGATAAACGGCAAATTATTTATTTTTGGCGGCCAGGCATCTAAAAAATATTTTTTGATGGAACAGGCCGCCAATCTCAAGTTTGCCAATGATTATTGGCTGGCCGAAGTCAAAGGCCGCAACGCATTCATTCAACGATATAAACGCTTGGTTCTGCGTGTGCCGCACTATCGAACCGGTGCCGAACTTGAGAAGGCATGGCAACGCGGTCAACCGCCGGGCTCAAAATAAACGTGTTCTACGCTGTGTGCGCCACGTTTTAAGACACATTGGCTTCGTAAAATATGCCCGGATTTTTGTCCCGCCCAACCCATCTCTACGGACGATTAATATGAAAACCAAAAGTTACCTGACCTCTGACGATGTAAAGAAAATTCTAGCCGCTGCCGAGACACACGCCCTGCAAAACAAATGGGCGGTTTGTATTTCGGTGGTGGACGACGGTGGCCACCAGCTGGGTTTTTTGCGGTTGGATGGGTGCGCGCAGGCGAGCATCAAAATTTCGCAGGGCAAGGCCTACAGTGCTGCCGTGCGGCGGCGGACAACCAAGCAAGACGAAGATTTGATCGCCAACGGCCGCATCGCGGCGTTGTCCATGCCGGGAATAACGTTTCTAGAGGGCGGCGTGCCGATTGTGCACAATGGTGATGTTATCGGTGCGGTCGGGGTGTCGGGTGTGAAATCATCGGACGATGCGGCGATCGCCGCTGCTGGAATTAACGCCCTGACGGCCTAGGTCAATCTGATGGCAAGTGTTTGTCCGAGCTGTTCGATTTCTATGACATCAACCATGTTGGCATCCCATATTGGAACGCCGGTTGAAATTGATGTCTGCTGGCCGTGCAACATGATTTGGTTTGATCATCTCGAAAGCACTTCACTTTCAGCGCAATCGGTGATGGATTTTTTTCGCCGGATTCACAATCATCGTGCGGACAGTCGGAATATTGTTTCGTTATCGGGAAGATGCCCCACTTGCCGTGAGCGTCTGGCCGCCACCAATGATGTGACCCGCGCCGGGAGGTTTTCCTACATTCGATGTCCGCAGGGGCATGGGCGATTGATCAGTTTCGTGCAGTTTTTACGCGAGAAAAATTTTGTCCGCAACCTGACCACAATTGAATTGACGACCTTAAGTGTGAATGTAAAACAAATTCGCTGTTCAAGTTGTGGTGCCGGTATTGATATCGAACACGACAGCGCCTGTCGACACTGTGGATCGCCGGTGGCGGTGCTGGATGAACAAGCTGTTGCCAAGGCGCTGGCAGAATTGGATGCCAAGGCCGAGGTTCGGCGGCGGGTACCCGATTTGACATCGGCGGTGCCGCATCAGCCTGCACGCCCTGACTATTCGGACAATTGGGCGTTGTCACACAGCGTGTCGCCCACAGCCGGTGTAGCGGATCTTTTATTGACCGGATTGGCGGCAATTATTGCGTCGAGTCTTGATTAGCAGGAGCGAAAATTGAATTTATTTATTGTCACCGGAACCAGCAAGGGACTCGGTCGCGCACTCGCCGACCAACTGTCGGCGTCCGCGGAAAACGTTGTTTTTGAGATCGGTCGAAAAAGTCCGATCGCCAATTCGCGGTCGACCTTGATTGCGGCTGATTTTGCCGAACCGGCGACGGTCGAGCAGGCGTTTGCCGTGCTCGCTGAGAAACTGGCGGGCAAAAAATTTGTTTTTGCCGCGCTGATTAACAATGCCGGTGTGGTTTTACCGGTTGGCCGTTTTAATTCCTTGGATGCTGCCGCGTTGGAGAAAAATTTTACGGTCAATGTCACGGCCCCCATATTGGCAGCCAAATTATTTGCCAATATTACCCAAGGGATCGCTGGCAAACGTTTGGTGGTTGGCATTTCATCGGGTGCTGCCAAACGGGCGATACGCGGCTGGACCGCTTATTGCGCCGCCAAATGTGCGCTCGAAATGGCGACCCGTGTCATGGCCGAGGAGGCGCGCGAGCTCGATCCAACTTTATCAATTTGCTCATTGGCACCCGGTGTTTTTGATACCGCGATGCAAGCCACCATACGCAATACCAGCGCAGAAGATTTTCCGGATGTGGCGCGATTTCGCGACATGAAAGAAAGCGGCGCGCTGCGGGATGTGGCCGACGTTGCCCGCGACATTATTTTGCTTCTTAATCCCCCCGCCGGTCAGGAAAAACTTCTGAACGGCGGCAACTATGACATACGTGAATTGAACCATGCCTAAATTAAGCACTGCCAGTCCAACCGTTAAGAAAACTTCCACAACCAAGCCGACCAAGCCGACCAAGCTGACCAAACTGGCCAAACATACCAAATTGCACTATTGTGATTTGCGCGATTGTCAGGGCATTTGTTGTAGCGACGGGGCTTTTTTGCGCCCGGAAGAAGTGCGAAAAATACACAAACTCGTTGAAAAATTTCCCGAGCACTTTGCGCAGGTGCCGCTCGACTATATTATCGAGGAGGAGTGGGCGCACGGTGTTGGCTTAAAAACGCAGGTGAGAAAGTTCCGTTACAAAAATAAGCCGGATCATTTCAAACATACCAAGTGCGTTTTTGCAGAAACAGATGGCAAGTGTTCGTTTCAAACGCTGGCGATCAAACAGGGTGTGCATAAGTGGAAATACAAGCCAATGGGTTGCTGGTTGTTTCCATTGGAGAGTGACGAGAAGGGTTTGATTGCGCCGCCGCGAACCCGTCGGGATGACCCGAATAATCTCGGCAAAGACTATCCGGGTTTTGTCACCCAAACGCCATGCGGAACACATTCTGAAAAAGGCAAGGTATGGTGGATTGCGCTACGGGAAGAAGTGCGCGAATACCATAAACAATAATTGACTCAGTTGGTGTTCAGCAAAATTTATGACCACGTCACCTGATAGCAAAAAAATTCAGGCTCTAGAACAGGCACTACTCAGTGCCGAGAGCAGCCTCGCCCGTATTCAAGATGCGTTTGATCAGCTTGACTCCGGCGTGGTCATTTACAATGCAGATGACCGACTAATCTATTGCAATCAGCGATTTCACGATCTCTACGCGGAGATCGTTGATTTATTAACGCCGGGCCGCCTCTACGTTGATATTGTCCGCGCTTATTATCAGCGAGTGGGTAAAACCCGCATCAGCGAGAGCGAAGAAGATTTTGTAAAATTATCGATTGATCGGCATCGTTCGCCGGACAATACCGATCGTGAATTTATGTATGGCCCCAATAAATGGCTGCTGGTTTCAGATCGAAAAACCAGCGATGGTGGCGTAATCGGCTTTCGTTTGTGTATCACGGCGAGAAAGACGGCCGAACAGAAGTTGGCAGCAAGTGAACAGCGGTTTAAGAGTTTGCTGGAGATGAGCTCGGACTGGTATTGGGAGCAGGATGAATTCTATCGGTTCAGTTTGATTGCCGGGGGCATGCGACGATCAGCCGGCATTAATCCTGATGAACGTTACGGAATAACCCGCTGGGACATTCCCTTTGTCGGCATCACTCAGGAACAAATGAATTCGCACCGCAAACAGGTTGAGTCACATGAGTCATTTCGAGACTTTCAGTATGGTTATTCCATGCCGAGCGGGGAAATAAAATGGTCTTCGGTATCCGGGGAGCCGATTTTCAATGAAGGTGGAAAATTTGCCGGTTATCGTGGTGTTGGCTCAAACGTAACCGATAAAAAACGCATCGAGGCGCAGGTTCGGCAATTGGCGGAGTTCGATTTTTTGACCGGACTGCCCAACCGAATGTTGCTCAGCAGTCGCTTTGATTATGCAGTACGCCAGGCGGAGCGAAGCCATGATGGCATTGCACTCATGTTTATCGACTTGGACCATTTCAAAAATATTAACGATTCGCTTGGCCACCATGTTGGCGATCAAATCCTCGCCGAGAGTGCGGCGCGTTTGATACGCGCCACCCGTGCCACCGATACGGTTGCACGCCTCGGTGGCGACGAGTTTGTGGTGATGTTGCCGGGTATCATTGCCGAAACCCATGTGGCGAATGTGGCGGATACGCTGGCACACGCGCTTTCACAGCCGAACATGATTAACGGTCGTGAGTTGACCATTACTCCTTCGATTGGCATTACCATTTGGCCGGCGGACGGCGTGGATTTGGCAACATTGATCAAAAATGCCGACGTCGCAATGTATTACGCCAAACAGCAGGGCCGCAGCCAGTACAGTTTCTTTCGCAAGGAAATGAATGAGCGGGTGAATGAGCGGCTGACGATTGAGAACGAACTGCGCCGCGCAATTGATCGCAACGAGTTGTCGCTTGTTTATCAGCCGATTTTTTCGATCCCTGATAATAGGATTATTGGCGTCGAAGCTCTACTACGATGGCATAACGGGCGGCTGGGTGTGGTCTCGCCAGCAAAATTTATCAGCATCGCCGAGGACAGTGGATTGATCATGCCGATTGGTGAGTGGGTGGCTGCCGAAGCGTGTGCGCAATTGGCCAGATGGCGTTTGCGGACTTGCAGCGGCTCGGAAAATTTTCCAATCTCCATCAATGTGTCCGGGGTGCAATGGAAAACGCCTAGGTTTCTGGATATGTTGCAATTGAAATTAATTGAGCACGACCTGATGCCGGCCGATATCGAATTGGAATTGACCGAAACCATGTTGCTGGGTGATGGCGATGAGACGCGCGCTTTGCTCGAGCGCGCCGCCGCGGCCGGCTTCCGTCTGGTGATCGACGATTTCGGTACGGGTTATTCGAACCTCGCCAATTTGAAACGTTTTTTCATTTCAAAATTAAAAATAGACCAGTCATTTGTGCGCAATATTTCCACCGATGCGGAAAATTCGGCCATTGTCCGCGGCATCATCAGTCTGGCCGATAGTCTGGGCCTGCGGGTGGTTGCGGAAGGTGTTGAGTATCAGGCGCAATTGGATTTCTTGCTGGCGGCGGGTTGCACCGAGGCGCAGGGCTTTATACTGGCAGCACCTGTTTCCGCACAACAATTTTCCGAGAGGTACTAAATGACCGCCTATAAATTACAGGTTCAGGATGACGACGACCGACCAGATGTTTGGCGCGACGTCGTCAACGAAACAGGATCGCCGCTGATATTTGAAAAAGAGGTGGACGCCCGCGCCAAGTTGGCCGAGATGTTCCCGGTTCTGGTGAAGATGGAGCAATTCGCGGCCGACCGCAAACGAACGCGGGTCATCATGGTGAATCCGTATGACGATATTGATCATCCGCCGGATGATTGAATACTAGTACAACAGCACCCGGTCTAATTTTTCTGCCGAGGCGGCCGGGGCTGAAGCGGCAAAATTTGGCTGGTGGTGGTGATTCTCTATGCGTGAGGAATTTGGGGGGCAGCGCTGCCGAACGTGCGGCTCCGCAGCCGGTACCGGTGCCACACACAAGGATAAACAAATAAATTGGGAATGGAATCAACATGGAATATCGTAGATTGGGTCGTACCGGCGTCAAAACTTCACTGTTGTCTTTTGGTTCGTGGATTACCTACGGCAATCAATTGGACGAGCAGGCGTCTATTGAGTTGATGGCTGCGGCACGTGACCACGGGGTCAATTTTTTTGATAATGCCGAGGTGTATGCCGCCGGCAAAAGTGAGGAGTTGATGGGCGCATCACTCAAAAAACTTGGTTGGGATCGTTTGACCTATATGGTCTCGACCAAATTTTTCTGGGGCTTGCCGGCCAAATTTGGTGACGGCATAAACGAACGAAACACATTGAATCGCAAATATCTGATGCAGGCGATTGATCGCTCTTTGAAGAGGTTGCAAATGGACTTTGTTGATATTGTTTATTGCCATCGCCCGGACGCCAATACGCCATTGGAAGAAACCGTGTTTGCCATGCACGATATGATCACGCAGGGCAAAGCGATTTATTGGGGAACGTCCGAGTGGAGCGCGGCTGAAATTGTGGCGGCGTGGCAGATTGCCGACAAACACCACTTGCATAAACCGGTGGTTGAGCAGCCCGAGTACAATTTATTTCACAAACATAAAGTTGAAAAAGAATTCGCCAGACTATACGGCGATATCGGTTTGGGAACCACCACCTGGAGCCCCTTGGCGTCGGGCCTACTCACCGGCAAATATGCCAAGGGGATTCCGGCAGATTCACGTGGCAGCCTGAAGAGTATGGCGTGGATGCAAGACAGGTTGACCGACCAATCGCGCAATGCCATTGTTGCCAAACTTGCGCATGTCGCGGCGGAGTTGGGTGGGACCACCGCACAATTGGCGATTGCCTGGTGCGCAA
>JAYTBF010000268.1:0-3440 GCA_043737175.1 Burkholderiales bacterium | reverse complement strand
ACAAAAATCCCCCTCAGTCCCCCTTTTGCAAAGGGGGAAGCTGGTTAAATTTCCTAATGGACTATCTGGGTTTATATCAGCAACTCAATCGTCAAAACGTATCGCCCGATAAGCAACTTCCACCACCACCAGCTCTTCTACTCCGTCGGGGATATGCAACATAACCACATCATCGGCGCGCGCCTTTAGCAGCGCTCGAGCTAGCGGTGATATCCAGCTAATCAATCCGCGCCCGGCATCGGCTTCATCCACGCCGACTATGCTGTAGGTGTACTCTGAGCCGTCCTGCCGGCACACCGTGACTGTCGCCCCAAAGAATACTTGATCACACGACTCTCGCTGCACCGGATCCACCACAGCGGCGTTTTCCAGACGCTTGGAAAGAAAGCGAATGCGCCGATCAATTTCACGCAGACGCTTCTTGCCGTAAATATAATCGCCATTTTCCGAGCGGTCGCCATTAGACGCGGCCCAAGTAATGGTTTGCACCAACACCGGGCGTTCCTCTTTCCATAGCTGATCAAGCTCATCTTTCAGACGCTGGTAACCAACGGGGGTAATGTAGTTTTTGACTCCTGTCGGAAGCGGTGATACTGACTGATCTTCTTCCTCGTCATTACTATCGTCCGTTTCCTTGATGAAAGCTTTGCTCATGATCGCCCGCCCATTTGGGTAGCCTCCATATCCGTAAAATATTTTGTTAGATATTACCCAGATTTTTGAAATTTCATCCGAAAAACTTTACAAACCATGTTGACGAACATCGCAATCATTTTAACGAATGCGTTCCAGCAAATTGCTGGCCGGTTCGTCGCTGGGATCTTGCGGCACCAGCTCGCCGCGAAAGGCTTTGGCGAGAGTGGCTGGGGTGAGTTTTTCGACTTGGGCGCGTGCGGCGGTGTAGCGGGCTTCGATGCGGTCGGCAAAGGCGAACAGCGTTTCGACGCGGCGGACGATTTCGGTTTGCTCCACAACAGATGGAAGCAGAAAACCAAAGGATGCCAACTTCTTGGCATTTATATTTGATTGGCTCACGCCGTCGGATTTTACTTGCCAGCAGTAGTCGCGCCCTGCCGGGCTGCCGAGGCAGTAGTTCAGATAGTCAGGTAGTAATTTCGGCAAACAACGGACTCGGATCAGGTAACCCGCATAGACGGCTTCACGTTCACCTTTGAAAACTGCTGTCTTTCCTACGAGCTCTGGACTGTTAGTTCTGTTGAAGAGCACGTCACCAGATGCGAGTGGGTACTTCGCGATTTCCTTTGAGTCGGATGTATAGACGAGGCTATTCCAGTCGAGACGGCCATCCTGAATGTTCCCCATGCGCAATACAGGAACGGCTCCTGATTTAGAGGATTTCGCTGAAGTGCCATACGAAAGATCACGCGCGGCCTCACTGAGCTGAACCTGACGCCATTCGTCGTTGATGGCGTTTTCTTCTCGCCAATCCTCCGTCAGCTTGCCGGAAGTGGCGGCGGCGAGGACGGACTGGCGGAAGCGTTTGAGGATGACGGGGATGCGGTCGAGGCGGTCGCGGCAGGCATCCACTCGCGCCAGCACCGCATCGAGTTTGTCGGCGATGCGTTTTTGTTCGTTGATCGGTGCAAATGGTGCTTCAAAACCGCGAATGTCTCGTGGCCTTACTGCTGGGTACAAAGCGCCTTGCACCAACTTACTCATTGCTTCCACAAACGCATCGGTTCTGACCAGATATGAAACCCAACGAGGTTCAATTCCAAATGATGCTCTCAGAACATCGAACCCGGTTGATGCAATCTGACCATCCAGCTCATCAGGCACAAGTGCGACGGCATTCAGATTCGGTCGTGTCATCGATACAAGCACATCACCAGCCTTCACACGCTTGCGAGCGCGACTCGGCGCATTCTTGCCGAGCAATTGCTGTGGAGTTTCGATTCGCTTGGTATCGCGATTAACAGAACCGATGTCGATGTATTTGAATTCCTCGGTTTCTTCGGGTATGCGTTGGCCGCAGTCAATAGTGAATGCGCCAAGTGGGGCTGTTAACCAGCCGAAGGGTAGACCGCTCATGCTTTTTTCTCCACGGGCATAGTGGATTCAACGCAAATCCCCCCTAGCCCCCCTTTTTCAAAGGGGGGGATTGGTATGGCTGTTTCCTTGTTAGCAGGGGTAGCAAGGGGTGTGGGTTCCGGTTCAAATGCAGCCACTTTGTGTACATACTGGCTCTCTCCCCCCTTTGAAAAAGGGGGGCTGGGGGGGATTTGCGTAATAACCTCCATCACCGCATCCATCTCCAGCAACACCTGCCGGTTATCGAAACGTAACACACGTAGCCCCAAACCCGCCAGATAGGCATCCCGTTTCTGATCAGCAGCCTGATGCTCTGGTTCAAAATGCTGGCTACCGTCCAACTCAACCACAAGCCCTGCTTCAGGCGAGTAAAAGTCAACGATGTACTGTCCGATGGGTTTCTGACGATAAAACTGCCAGCCGTTGACCTGCTTGCGACGCAGCCGATACCAGAGCTTTTGCTCGGCATCGGTCATGTGGCTGCGCAATTCGCGCGCATTCTGTTTGAGTTGTCGGCTATAGGGCAGCATCAAGCGGACTCCTCCTCACCCAACTCTTCCAGTATCCCGCGCAGCTCGTCCAGCGCCGCTTCCAGCTCACCCATCGCCTCCTGCGCCAGCACTGCCGGTTCCGGCAATTCATCCGCGCTGGTGTCGCTGTCGTCCTTGAGCCAGGCGATGTCGAGGCTGTCGCTGCGTGCGGCGATTTGTTCGCGGGTAAACTTGCGGAAGCGGCCCTGCTCGCCGGTGTCCTGGCGTTTGGCCATCGCCTTGGCGCCGCCCAGCGGATCGTCGCCGAAGGCGGCCTCGAATTCGGCGAAATGTTCGCGCACGAGCTGGGTGCGCTTGCCGTATTGCGGCATATTGGCGCGCAGGTCATACACCCACACTTCCTTGGTGTTGCCCTTGTCCTGCTCGCCGCGCGTAAAGAACAGCACATTGGTCTTCACGCCTTGCGCGTAAAAGATGCCGGTGGGCAGGCGCAGTATGGTGTGCAGGTTGCACTTGTCCATCAGATCGCGACGAATGTCGCTGCCGACGTTGCTCTCGAACAGCACGTTGTCGGGCAGCACCACGGCGGCGCGGCCACCGGGTTTGAGACCACGGTAGATGTGCTGCAGGAACGCGAATTGCTTGTTGCTGGTTGGATAGGTGAAGTCATCGCGGCTGGGCAGGCCGCCGCCTTTCTTGGTGCCGAACGGCGGATTGGTCAGGATCAATGACGCCTTGGGCAGCGCCTGGCCTTCCGGGCTGAGGGTGTCACCGTAGCGAATGCCGCCGTCGATGCCATGCAGCATCAGGTTCATCAGCGCCAGGCGGTGCGTGTCCTGCACGTGCTCCATGCCGTAGAAGGTGCTGGTGTGGTATTTCTTTTGCTGCGCCTCGGTC
>JAYTBF010000267.1:0-3448 GCA_043737175.1 Burkholderiales bacterium | reverse complement strand
TTTTGATTTATGTGACGGACCACGGCAAAGTCATTGATATCAAAGGCGCCACCGCCAAGTTGACCCTGCTGTCCGGCAAAGATAAAACCGAGGTAGCGTTGGTGCACGCGGGTGGCAACAAACTCGAAGCCAATGGCGTTTTCAAAGTCGACAAGGGTGTGAAGGCCGTCGCGCTGGTGACAGTCGGCGGCAAAACCACCAGCGTTCGCTGGACGCTAAAGTAACACCACCATTCACGAGCGAAAAAATGTCCGCAGATTGCCACAACCACCACTGTGATTCAGCGACCGCGATCGACCCGCGCTACCGCAAAATTTTGTGGATTGCGCTGGTGGTCAATGCCGCCATGTTTGTGATTGAAATCAGCGCCAGCTTCACGGCAGACTCAGCCGCACTGCTTGCCGACTCGATCGACTTCGGCGGCGACGCCGCCAATTACGGGCTGGCTATTTGGGCGTTGTCCATGGCGACGCTTTGGCGGGCCCGCATTGCCTGGATAAAAGGCGCGTCGATGTTGGCGTTCGGGGTGTTTGTGCTTGGCAAGGCGCTGTGGATGGCCGTTTCTGCCACGGTTCCCGTTGCCGAAATCATGGGCGGCATTGCCGTCTTGGCCCTGGTTGCAAATATCGGCGTGGCATTATTGCTTTATGCCTACCGTAATGGTGACGCCAATATGCAGTCGGTGTGGCTGTGCACCCGTAACGACGCCATTGGCAACGTCGCCGTTATTCTCGCCGCGGTCGCAGTATGGCTGACCGGCATGGGTTGGGCGGATGTGCTGGTGGCCGTTTTGATGGGCGGCTTGGCCATCCAATCCGGTGCCAGAGTAATCAGGCTGGCAAACTCCGAAATGAAAACATGACACCGGCATTTTGACTTTCGTGACATGACATGCACCGATGACAAGTTAAACTACTCTTCAACTTTCGTCCGGTAGCCCAACATGACAACCCCAATCTGGTTTCACCGCCCGACACTCGATCAACTAAACCGCCCGACACCAACCATGGTGACGCACCTTGGCATCACCTTTACCGAAATCGGTGATGATTTCTTACGCGCGACCATGCCGGTCGATCACCGCACCCATCAACCGATGGGCATTTTGCACGGTGGCGCCTCGGTCACGCTGGCGGAAACCATTGGCAGCAGCGCGGCATACCTGTGTGTCGATATGCAAAAATTCAATGTGGTTGGTTTGGAAATCAACGCCAATCACGTGCGTAGCGTCCGCACCGGATTGGTGACCGGCACCGCCCGCCCCATTCACCTCGGCCGTACCACCCAGTTATGGGAAATTCGCATCACTGATGAGGCCGGCAAATTGACCTGCATTTCCAGATTGACTATAGCGGTCTTGGATAAATCTGCCGACACAAAAAACGCCGCCGGATAATTCAATCGTGTTTAAGTCCCTTGGTGCGCAACTGGTTGCGCCCTATCGCCATTTTCTTTCGTTGCCGGACGTAAAAGAAACCCTGGTGATTGCGTTTTTGTCGCGCATGCCGGTGGGCATGATGGGCCTGTCGATGCTGATGTTGTTGCGCGATTCCCTCGGCAATTTCAAATTAGCTGGCACCGTGGTCGGCGTCTATTTTTTTGCCATGGCCATGACTGCACCGATCCTCGGCCGCATTATTGACCGCCGCGGGCCGATGTTGACCTTAAAAGTCACCGGTCTGTTGGAGCCCTTTGGCTTTGGTCTGTTTATCGCCGCGGTTTGGCTGAATTGGTCGATGACGATTGTGATTGCTGCGGTGATTGTGATGGGCATTTTTTCGCCACCGATCACGGTTTTGTCGCGCACGTTATGGCGGCATCGTTTTGAAGCCGATGAAGACCGACGTATGGCGTTTTCGGTTGACTCGATCTTGATGGAAATGAATTTCACACTGGGCCCGGCCATTATTGGCATCGTGCTGGCGGTTGCCAATCCAAAGATGGCGGTGCTGGTGGCGTGGGTTGCCATGATATTTTCCATCATTGCTTTTTTGCGCACGCCTGCGCTCAAATATTGGCAACAACAACCGGATGTGGAACGCCATTTATTCGGGCCGTTAACCGATCTCAGGCTGGTGATGTTGTTTGTGATTGCGTTAGCGTTGGCCACCGCCTGCGGCTTACTCGAAGTCGGTTACCCCGCCTATGCCACCTGGTTATTGATTCCCGCATTCGCCGGTATATTGCTGGCGATCAGCTCTTTGGGCAGTGCGGTTGGTGGGGCGATTTTTGGCGCGATGCGATCTCCGCTGCCGCTGGAACGCCAATTTTCCAGGCTGCTGCTCATTTTTGGTGTGTTGATGTTTTTGCACTTGGTGGTGGATGCACGCGACTCAAGGCTGTTGTTTGGTTTGGTCGCGTTTGTCGCCGGCTGTGCGATCTCACCGGCGTTTGCATCGCAGGCCTTGTTGATCTCGCGCATCGCCCCACCCAAATATGCCACCGAAGCATTTACCTGGTCGAGCACCTTTATTGTCAGTGGTCTCGGCGCAGGCATGGCACTCGGTGGCGCGTTATCGGAGATTTATCACATCAAGGCGCCGTTTGTCGCCGGCGGCGCGATCCTGATTGCCGCGGCAGCATTAACGCTATTGTTGAATGCGCGACCAATGCCAGCAAAATAGTGGCGCTGGCACGGTGCGGGTTGCCCGCGCGGCGAGCGCAAACAATGGCAGCGGTTACTGCACGCCCTCATCCAAAAAAATTCCCGGCGGCAGACCGAGTGTGTCGATGCCCTCTTCACGTAGCGCGGCCGACTCTTCGGTGGAAACACGGCCACGAATATTGCGCTGGGCTTCTTCACCGTAATGCATTTTGCGGGCGGTTTCGGCAAAGTTGCCACCGACGTTTTCGGTATTGTTGATGACAAATTGTTTGAATTCTTTGAGCATGTGCGCCTGCAACTCCGGCGCCATCGCGGCGGTGGCCACTTCCTGCGACGCTGTTTCGGTGGTGGTTTCTCCGGCCGACGACGGCTGCGATGCTGCGTCAGCGGACTGGTCGGCGGCCCCCATATTTATACGGGGTGCGGACAATTTTTTGACAATCTGCTGATCACCACAAATTGGGCAAGCAACCAAATCATTGGCGGCTTGCCGTGCAAATTCATCGGCCGAGCGAAACCAGCCGTCAAAATGGTGATGATGCGAACAGGATAGGTTGAATACAATCATCTGAAAATAAACTTAATGTAAGTGGCGCGTTAATGGTGAATGGTGAACACAATGAACGCGGCAAATTTGATTTGGTTAACCCTAAGGGCGGTGAAACGTGGCCAACAGTCACTTGGAAATAAAAACCTCGTGATACTGCTCGCGCAACAATTTCTTCTGCACTTTGCCCATGGCATTGCGTGGCAAATCGTCAACCACGTAAACCCGTTTGGGAACTTTAAAATTCGCCAGCTGTGATTTTAAGATGGTGATGATCGCCGCTTCTTCAAGCGTGA
>JAYTBF010000266.1:0-3450 GCA_043737175.1 Burkholderiales bacterium | reverse complement strand
GGTCGTATTGTTTGGATGGTGGCAAGATCTGCCATTTCTCACGACTATTTTCCCCGGCTCACAAAGTGTAAAAGCGTCCGTGGCATTGTGCTTCGCCTTGTCGGGGAGCGCCTTGGTCCTAAGCCAAAGTCGACGATTCGTGGTACTGGCCGTGAGCAGCCTATTGTCCATTGGTGTTGCCGCCATTGGTTTCATCACCCTCCTGGCATACGCCCAATCGTCGACTCTGCCAAATGGCAATATGGCCGAATTGGTGGCGGTCGCCATGATGATGCTCGGCGGATTGGGGCTGTTGATATCAATTAACCGCGCATTGATCTGGCGGGATGCCTGTGCGATCGGCGTACTCGCGGTCGCGATGTTGGGGCTCGCCTACTATGGATTTTCACTGGCAGGAAAAAACGACGTGGATTGGCTGCGGGTGCCTATTCAGGCTGCCATCCTTTTATTCCTTGCGGCACTGGGCTGGATGTCGTCCGTACCCACCACTGGGCTTACACGCCTGGCAACGTCGGATACATTTGGCGGCCAGCTCGCCCGTTATTTGTTGTTGCCTTCAATGTTATTGCCGGTGGCGTTCACCTTCATATTTGAACTGCTGCGCGTTTGGCTGGGGATTTCCGAAACCTACGCCTATTCGTTCGCGGCTCTGTTCACCAGTGGCACCATCGCCTGTTTGATTTGGTGGGTGGCCAGATTACTCGACAAGGTTGAGCACCAGCATCGCAAATCAATCAAGCTGCAAGACGACGCCAACACCGATAAATTAACCACTTTGGCAAACCGGCGGGTATTCGATGACACGCTGAAATCCTTATTGCACAGCCGACGTGAAACCGACGTGGTATTTTCATTGCTGATGTTGGATCTGGACAAATTCAAAAATTACAACGACGATTTTGGCCATCTGGCCGGGGATGAAGCACTACGAATTTCCGGAAAAATTTTGCGTGCATCGGTCCGCCCGGGTGACCTGGCGGCACGATATGGTGGCGAAGAATTCGCCCTGCTGCTCCCCGACACCGATGCCAAACAGGCCCACTTGATTGCAAGTCGTATTCTGGATGGATTCCGCGCCTTTCCGTGGCGTCATCGAGTGGTCACGATCAGCATCGGCATCGCCGAAGCGCGCACCAATATCGGCGCGGCCGAATTGGTCGGGCGGGCGGATCGGGCGTTGTATCAAGCGAAAAATGATGGTCGTGACCGCGCGGTGGTTTCGTCTGAGGTAACAACCAACAACAGCAAATAAACGAATCCGCTATTAATTTGTGAAGGTTTCAACTCGTTTGGTAAATTAACCAATTTGTTGGTAAAGTTACCAAATGACGGCCAAACCAATCCCAAAAAAATCGCCCGCAAAATTTGCGTCACAACCGGCCGTCCTTGCCACGCCGATTACTTTCCCCGACGCAATCGCGGCCCTACCCGCACCGTCGAACACTCGCGAGCGCATCCTGCACGCGGCCGTGGAAGTTCTCAACGACGACGGTTTTGGCGCGCTCACACAAACGAAGGTCGCTAAAAAAGCCGGCGTTCGGCAAAGCCACATCACCTACTACTTCCCAGCCCGGAATGACCTGTTGCGTGAAACCGCCTCGTATGGCTGTAACGCCATGCTCGAAATCATGGCCGGTAGTATCGATGCCGGCACCCTCACACTCAAAACCGCCCGCAGTATTTTTGTCGCCGATTTATCCGATCGCCGATTTGCTCGTTTGATCTGTGCTCTGGTGGTGGCGTCCGACGAGGACGACCAAATCAAGCCTTGGCTGGCCAGTTTCGAAGACGCCAACCGCGAACGTCTGCTGGCCATGTTCCTTAAACTCGGCCTGAAAATAAATATGGTCGATATCGAGTTATTTCACGCCGCATACGTCGGTTCGGTGATCCTTGACCTGGGCAACGCAACACCCGCGTC
This sequence comes from Burkholderiales bacterium, assembly GCA_043737175.1. Taxonomy (GTDB): domain Bacteria; phylum Pseudomonadota; class Gammaproteobacteria; order Burkholderiales; family Usitatibacteraceae; genus UKL13-2. Next base: position 1,529 of record JAYTBF010000266.1, on the reverse strand, counting down.
ACTTGACCGCTCGACGCGAATTTTGCAGCGCGCGTTTGATCAAATTTTGGCGAAGGGTATGGATGCAGCGTCAATATTCACGTCAAGCTCCAAACCACGCGCCACCAAAAAATTGTCCGCCGGGAAGAACACCAAAAAATGAAACAAAGAAAAACTACGACCGTAAAATTCGGTTTGGCCGCGGCTCTCGCCACTACCCTCGCTGCGTGTGCAGTCGGTCCGGACTACGTTCGACCTGATTTCCAACACCATGCGCAGTGGGTCGCGCCACTCCCGCATGACGGCCAATCCACCTCGCTGATCAATTGGTGGGCCCAATGGAATGATCCGGTATTGGTCGAACTCATCGACAACGCCGGGCGTGAGAACACCACCATCGCCCAGGCGGCGGCGCGCATCCGCCAGTCGCGTGCGAGTTATCAAAGCATCACATCGGTGTTGTTTCCCGCCCTGACTGCGAATGCAGCCGACATGCGCAGCAAAGGCAGCCAACCGAATCAAGACGTAGTGAGTGGCGCTGTTGGCACCTCCAACAGCCAGACGGCCGAGCAACGATCGAGAAATTTAAGCCTTGATGCTGCCTGGGAATTGGATGTGGTGGGCGGCGGAAGACGCGGTAGGCAAGCGGCCCAACAACGTGTCGATGCCCGCAATTCGGATTGGCACGATGCGCGCGTTTCCATTGCCGGCGAGGTCGCCAGCCAATATGTCAACTTACGCACCTGTGAAGTGTTGCTTGTTGGTTATGAAATTGACGCGACATCCCGCTCCGAAACCGCCCGATTAATTAACCTGAAAGCCAATGCCGGATTTGAAGCACCGGCCAATGCAAAATTGTCTGACGCCAGTGCAGCCGAAGCCAATGCTCGTTGGATTCAACAACAGGCCGAATGCGACATCATCGTCAAAGTCCTTGCTGAACTGACCGCAACCAGCGAACCGTTACTTCGTCAAAGCCTCAAATTACGCCACGGTGTGGTGCCAACCCCATTGGCATTCACTATTACCAGCATTCCAGCCGAGACCATATCGCAGCGCCCGGATGTTGCCAGCGCGGAACACGAGTTGGCCGCCACCATGGCGGATATCGGCGTGGCGATTGCCGATCGCTTTCCCCGCATTACCTTAACCGGCAGCATCGGTTATAGCGAATTCAGCGGGTCCGGCCCGGCCAGTCAGGGGCGCACCTGGAACTACGGCCCTGCCATTACGTTGCCTATTTTTGATATGGGTCGCCGCGCGGCAATCGTTGACATTGCCCGTGCCCGCTACGATGAATCGCTTGCGGTTTACAAAGGCAAAACATTGCGAGCGGTACGCGAGGTCGAGGAAGCACTGGTGCGGCTCGATAGCAGCGTCAAACGCGAGCAGGATACCCGCCGTGCCTTTGCGGGGTACCAAGCATTTTTGGCTGCCGCCGACGCACGTCTCAAAGCCGGTGCCGGCAGTGTCACCGAACTCGAAGAAGCGCGCCGTGCAGTGGTGCTCGCCCAAGGAGCGTCGGTTGCCGTGACCCGCGAACGCCTGAC
>JAYTBF010000265.1:0-8444 GCA_043737175.1 Burkholderiales bacterium | reverse complement strand
TGTTGAGCGCAAAGATGTGATACATCGGCAAAGGCTGGATGACCACCTCTTCACCCACGTTCAGATCCAAACCCGTCCAGCAGCCGACCTGCGCCATATTGGCGACCATATTCCGGTGCGTCAGGATGGCCCCTTTGGATACACCCGTGGTGCCACCGGTATATTGCAAGAAGGCAATATCCGAGCCAACCAGACTTGGTTTTTTGTAAGGCAATCCCGCACCTCGTTCCAGCGCGTCGTTAAACTTGATTGCGCCGGGAATGTTCCAATTCGGCACCAGTTTCTTTTTGTATTTGACGGCCAAATTGACCAGCAACGACTTTGGAAAACCCAATAAATCGCCAAGCTGGGTGGTGACGACGTGTTTAATGTCGGTTCTATTAATACACTGCTCAAGGGTGGTTGCGAAATTTTCAATCACGACAATGGCTTTGGCACCGGAGTCTTTTAACTGGTGCTCAAGTTCGCGCACGGTGTAGAGCGGATTACAGTTCACCACTGTCATACCGGCGCGTAAAATGCCAAAAATAGCCACCGGGTATTGCAAAATATTGGGCATCATGACCGCGACCCGATCACCCGCCACCAGTTTTAGATCACATTGCAAATAGGCGGCAAACGCCTCCGAGGCCCTGTCCAGCTCCGCGAAAGTTAACGACTTGCCCATGCAAGTGAAGGCTTTTTTGTCCTGGAACTGATCAAACGCGGCATGAATCAACTCTTTGAGTGATGCAAATTCATCAGGATTGATTTCGGCGGGCACGCCAGCCGGATACGAGGATAACCATGGGCGTTCATTAACTTCACTGGCCGTATTTGCCTTACTGGTGGGTGTTTTTTCGGTCTCGGACATAAAAGCCTCCCATAATTTATTGTCTTTGCCTTTGTTCAACCAGCGAGTCAGGTCAATTCTGACCGTGCAAAAACTGCCGGTTGCCGCAAGCGTGATTTTGGTACCCGTAGTTTGCCTTAAGGGCAGCAATGACGCGAGTGTGAAATCAACTTTTTTGATGCTTTGCGTAGTTTGAACCACATAGGGCAGACAACCACGCGAGCGGGATTCTGAAGGCGGCCACTGCGAAAATCACGACCTTTAAATTCGTGATGGCCGCAACCTGCGAACGATACCAACGGCCCAGCATAGTGTGAATACTCTAATTTTATTTCGTAAAGTATCCATGTTGCGTTGGAATCCAGATGTCGTGACGCAGCGACGCCAACAACCAATTCAGGAGAATTCCATGGCATCACGTCTAAAAAAAGCAGCGCAATCCGCAAAATCCACCTCCCCGGTTGACCAAATCGCCGAAAAATTAAGCAAAGTGGCCTCCAGCATTTCGGAACAGCAAATGGCCAAACAAGTCGTCGAATCGGCGCAGCAAATTTGGCTGGCTGGTTTGGGCGCGTTCTCAAAGACCCAAGTCGAAGGAAAGAAAGTGTTTGACACCTTGGTCAAACAAGGCGAGGCACTTGAGACCCGCACCCGTCACGTCGCCGAAGCGACCATTGAAACCGCCCGTGACCAAGCGAGCAAAACCTTGGAAATGGCATCCGGAAAATTTGACAAACTAGAACATGTGTTTGAAACACGTGTCCACAAATCACTCAATCGTCTGGGCGTTTTAACCAGCAAAGATGTTGAGGCTTTATCTGCGCAGGTTGCGGAACTTGCCGACTCGGTTCGCGCCTTATTGGCACAAGAAAAGAAGACCGGAAAGTCCCGTCCTGCTGCCAAAACAGTTAAAAAAGCGACCGCAAAGAAACCCGCGGCAAAGAAACCCGCAGCTAAGAAAGTCGCCACAAAGAAGAAAACCGCCATTAAGAAAAAAACCGCCACCAAGAAAGTAGCCGCGAAAAAAGTGGCGCGCAAACGCTAAGTTAAATCAAGGTCCGCCCGCTTCAGGCGGGCGGACCACCCCCTCCTCCTCGTCCCGATTTCTAATGGAAAAAGGACGACTTCAAGCCCGGATCTTACGATCCGGGCTTTTTTTCGCCTCACGCAGCGATGGGCGAAAGATCACCGTCGTTAATCCCGCAGCACCCGCTCGACCAGCTTGACGTAGGCCTTTTGTGCGTCTTCCTGAGACAGGCCTTTAATTTTTGTCCACGCGTCAAATTTTGCCCGGCCGACAAAATCGGTAAAACCAGGCTTGTCTCCTGTCACATCGCCCTCGGTCGCTTGCTTAAAATGGGCGTACAGACGTAATTTCATATCATTGCCCGGGTCGGATTTGGCCTTGGTGACATCTTTTACGGCTTTATCAAATAGCTTTTTGGTATCCGACATTAAAAATCTCCTCGAAAATGGTGTTTTAAGGGCAATTTGGCAACCCGACCCACGCTGGAGGGGTTTGCATGGGGGGCTAATCCCGCTAAAGTAACTCTAACGGAATCAATCTGGCACTGCAATTTTGCACAGATTTTAATTCCATGTACGCTCGACGGCCTCAAGAGTGGTTTCGAGGAGAGCTCAAAAACAGTCGAACGACCGCACTCCAATGGAATAAAAACGACAAAGATCGAATATGGCGAGCATTACCGGCATTCCTTCATTTTCAGTACTGGGTCGCGAGCGAATGACCGGTGTGGACACGGCATGGCTTCGTATGGAGCACCCGAATAATTTGATGATGATCATTGGTGTCATGATCTTCAAGGAGAAACTCAATCTCCCAAAATTCACTGCGACGATCCAACAACGCTTCCTGACCTATAAGCGGTTCAAACAAAAGGCCAGTCAGGATCCAACCGGCGCATGGTGGGAAACGGATAAAAAATTTGACCTCGCCAACCACGTTAAAAGGGCCAAGCTTGGCGGTCGGGGCACAAAAAAAGATCTGGAAGATTTTGTCAGCCAGCTGGCCAGTGAACCACTCGATTTCACCAAGCCGTTATGGCAGTTTCATTTGATTGAAAATTACCACGGCGGCTCGGTGCTGATTCCACGCATTCACCATTGTTATGCTGACGGCATTGCGCTCATTTCCGTGATGCTTTCGCTCACCGGTGAAACGCCTGCCGAAAGTTTGACCAAACCCAAAAAAGCCGAAAAACGCCCCAAGGACGAAATGGATTTTTGGACCTCGGTTTCCAAACCGATGGCTTCGGTGATGTCCGGTGCCATGAAACTCACCCGGGGTCTGGTTGAGCAAGGACTTGAGATCGCCAAGGACCCGGCAACCATGCGCGAATTCGCCACCAAGGGCGTTGAATTGGCAGATGAATTGCGCAAAATTGCGGTGATGAAGCCGGACACACCTACGCGCTACAAAGGGGTGCTTGGCGGCGAAAAACGGGTGGCCTGGTGTGAGCCCTTATCGTTGGCCGAGGTGAAGGTGATCGGCAAAACATTGGGCGCGTCGGTCAATGATGTCCTGCTTGCGACCGCCGCCGGTGCGCTGCGCGATTATTTAAAAAGTCACAACGATGAAACCGACAACATCGAATTGCGCGCCATTGTGCCGGTCAATCTAAGACCGATCGACAAGGCCTCGGAATTGGGCAACCAGTTTGGCTTGATTTTTGTTGAACTGCCGGTCGGCGTGGATGATCCGTTGGAACGCATACGACTGGTGCGCAGTCGTATGACCGCCCTCAAAGGGTCATCTCAACCGATTGTGGCATTTGTGTTGCTGTCCGCCGTTGGCCTCGGCCCAAAGATTTTGCAGGATCAAATCAGCGGGCTGATTGGCCGCAATGCGACGGCAGTCATGACCAACGTGCCTGGTCCGCAAAAGCCGCTTTATCTTGCGGGCAGCGAAATTGACGAAATTGAATTTTGGGTACCGCAGTCCGGCGGCATTGGCATGGGACTGTCCATCCTGACCTATAACGGCCGTGTGCAATTTGGCCTGATCACCGATACCCGCCTGGTTCCCGACCCCAAAACCATCATCGATCAGTTTGGCGAGGAATTTGAAAAACTGGTGATGCTGACGCTCATGGGACCATATGGACCGGAATTCGAGGACCAATTGGCCGATACATTTGGCGAACAACCAGCCAGCAAGTCGCGCAAAAAACGCTGATCCTCCACGTTCAATTTCCGCGCCATGCCAATGACCAAACGCAACGCCATCATCGCCGGGGCCAGCGGCCTGACCGGTGCCGCATTGCTCGAACAACTGACGCAATCCGAATCGTATAAAAATATTTATACGCTTGACCGCCGCATTATTGGCAAGATTGGCAATAACCACCATCCAATGGTGGTTGATTTTGCCAACATGGACGGATTGCCAGAATGTGATGACGCCTATTGTTGCCTGGGCACCACCATCAAAACCGCCGGGTCAAAAGCGGCGTTTCGAACGGTCGATTTTGACTATGTGGTGCATTTTGCACGCGCCGCTCTCGCAGCAGGCGCCAAACAATTTCTGGTGATCAGCGCGCTGGGTGCCAATGCAAATTCACGCGTTTTCTATACCCGCACCAAAGGGGAAATGGAAAAGGCAATTGGCGAACTTGGCTTTATTACAACCCATATTTTTCAGCCGTCATTTTTGGTCGGCGCGCGGAAGCGTTTGCGACCGGGCGAACAAATCGGCATCACTCTGTTCAAGGCGCTCTCACCATTTTTAATCGGTGCAGCCAGAAAATATCGCCCCATTGCGGTGGGCGATGTTGCCAGAGCGATGATTACGACAGCCGTCGCTAACGAAAAAAGCGACATTAAGGGCGTGCGACGTTATCCGTCAGATCAGATCGCCGCCCTTGCCGGCGACTAGCCAATCTCTATTCGTTTGTTGAAAATCGATGTGAGCCAATGCATTCAGCAAAGTAATTGTTGTCTCGAACAGTCCTCCCCTTTGAAAAAGAGCTTGTCCTGAGCTTGCTGAAGGAGGAGTTAGAGGGGATTTTCGGTATTTAACGCCAAGGTAACCGCTTAAATCCCCCTCAATCCCCCTTTTTCAAAGGGGGAAGCATCAGCGCCACCACCAGTAATTTGAACAGCATCAAATTTCAACAAACTGCTAGCCTGGCAAGGCGGCAATCATGTCAATTTCAATCAGAAAACCGTTACGAAATGCACCGACTGGAATGATGGAACGCGCCGGTTTGTGGTCACCAAAAAATAGTGCCACCTCGGCATTCACCGCCTGCCAGTGCTCAATTCCGCTCAAATAAATAGTCAATTTGATGACCAAATCGCGGCGTGAACCGGCCGCCAAAAAAATTGCCTCGGCGTTTTCCAGACACTGACGGGTTTGCGCCGCAATCGTCGGCGGGGTGAAGTCCGGTTTGCCCGGCACACGCGGCAACTGGCCGGACACATAAACCACACCGTTGTGCATCACTGCCGGCGAGTAGTGCCCGGCGGGCACCGGCAACGATGGATTACTCAATAATTTCATGTCATTTCACCCAGGGTAATTTGTCGAGATCAACATTGCCACCAGTAAGAATAATGCCGATTTTTTTGCCCTGAATCAGCTTGGCCTCAAGCGTGCCTTCAAGCATCGCCGCCAGTGGCGGACAGCAGGATGGTTCACAAACAATCTTGGCGTATTCCCAGATCATACGCATCGCACGCACAATGTTTTCCTCGGACGCGACACCAATTCCGTCGACGTGGTTACGAATGATCTTAAAAGTGCGTGGTGCCAGCACCGTCAGCAAACCATCACAAATTGATTGAGGCGTTTGCTCCGTGACCAGCACGCCACTGGCGAACGAGCGTGACCCGTCATCGGCACCACGCGGTTCGCCACCATACACCTTGATGCTCGGCTTGATTCCTTTGGCGGCAATGGCGGTTCCGGACAACAAGCCCCCGCCACCGAGCGGCGCAATGATAACGTCAAGGTCAGGAAAGTCTTGCAGCAACTCCAAAGCGGCGGTGCCCTGTCCGGCGATCACGTGGTCGTTGTCAAACGGATGGATCATTTCATAACCATGCTGCGCAATCAAGGCGTCAACCGCCGCTTGGCGGGCGGCAATATTGGGCGCGCAAAAAACAATTTCAGCGCCATAGCCTGCGATCGCGCGCTTTTTTGGCAAGGGTGCATTCTCCGGTACCACCACCGTCGCCTTGATTCCCCGTAGTGCCGCCGCCCACGCCAACGCCGCACCATGATTACCCGACGAATGCGTCACCACACCTTGTTTTGCGGTCGCGTTGTCGAGTGAAAAAATGGCGTTGGCCGCGCCGCGCGCCTTAAACGCGCCGACCTTCTGAAAGTTTTCGCATTTAAAGAATATCTCCGCGCCCACAGCGCGGTTTATAAATGAGCTGGACAAGACTGGCGTACGGTGAATGTATCGCTGGATTCGGGTATGTGCGGCACGAATGGTATCGATGTCAGGAGTCATTTAAGTTTTTATGCATAAAGAATTTATGGGTAATCATCAACCAGCGGTTACTCGTCCTCAAGCTCCGCTTTGGCAATCTCGATATCCATCATCTCCATGGCGTCGCGACCTTTCATTGCGGCTGCTTTCTCATACAGCTTGGTGGCCTTGGCGATTTCTTTATCTTTAAACATCATCAATAAACCATTGGCATATTCAATATGCGCTACCGGTGACATCGGGTTGAGTTTGATCGCTTTTTCATAGTTTTCAATAGCAGCACCTTTGTCCGCGCCGTAGGTCAATTTACCAACCAGCGCACCGATCTTATCGATGATTTCCGCGTGATAAGCGCCCAACGCCGTATGGGCATCGGCGTGTTTTGAATCGAGCTTGATTGAGGTGTCCAGGGCGAGCTTGATCTTGCCGCCATATCCTTCCTTGAGCGCCTTTATCACCGAAATGGACTGTGCATATCGCCCGGCGGCATAGGCATATTGGTAAAACGCGTTGGCATTTTTTGGCTCGGCTTTAACCAACTTCTCGGCTGCGGCCATCACCTCCTGATAGAGCTTGATTTTGGCCGCGTCTTTTTTCTCAACGTGATTGGCGTAAATCGCCGTCGCCTTCAACGCCACCGTCGTACCTGCACCCTGCTCTGCGGCAGAGGCAAAATCACCTGCATGAAAAGCCCGCCAGGCATTTTGCAATGGAACATCCTTGGGAAAGGACTCGTTATCGCCTTTATGCAAAGCATCCCAATTTTTCTTCAGCGCATCACCCGCGTACGTTATATTTTTTACCTCTAGCGGTGTTTTTGTCCATTTGGCCATGATGTCTCCGTCGTTGTTAAGCCTTCATCAGCTCGAGTAATTTTCCATCAAATGATTGAGGTGCAATTTCGCGTCGCCCGTCAAAAATGGCGAAATCAACGACATTACCTGAAACACACCACGCGTTAAATGTTCCTCAGGATCGTCTTTAATGCCCGCCCGAAGTTTTAGATTTTCGTAGTTGAGCCAATAGGTTGCCACCACCATGATGTTTTCCGCCAATGAATCAATACCCGCACGACTGGCCGTCATCACACCGGCACCGGCCAGGGCATCACAGATGGCGCGTACCGCATCACGCTTATGCGCAATGATAATGACAAAATGCGACCGCAGCTTTTCGTCCCGTGCCAGCAGGTCGTCGAGATTGCGATACAAAAAACGGTATTCCCAGATGCGCTCGAACATCATGTGCAAATACAGCCACAGGTCTTCCATCGCCGAACCAATATCGGTCATTTCATTTGGCGCAATATCAATTTTCCGCTCAAACTCCGCAAACAAAAAATGGATGATTTCATCCTTGTTTCGAAAATGATAATAAAGATTACCCGGTGAAATATTAAGCTCATCGGCAATATGGCCGGTGGTGACATTCGCCACGCCCTCGCTATTAAACAGGGCAAGACTGATACCAAGTATTCGTTCACGCGTGCGCGCCGAGCGGGAGGTCTGGCTGGTGGGGGGCGACGGTGGTAACGGTGGTGACGACGGGAACTTGGGCGGAGGGGACATGGGCAAATATTACACTGCCAAGTGTTGCCATGACCGCCTTTTTTTACTGCGGACTTCGGGCGACGAATTTCTCCAATTCAGTCAGCGTATCACCCAGATCCACTGTAGCCTCGGCCAGACGCTCGCCCTTGGTTTCGCCGGAGCCAACTGCAAACAGCGTGTTGTTTAAGGTGCGCTTTTCGTCCTTCAAGCGATCCAAATCCAGCGAAATACCATATTTCGCAAGCACGGGCGCCAATTCATGCCGTCTTTTCAGCAGATCAATGCGGGTGCGTTGATAAGCATGTTCACACACCATTTTTCGACTGGCATACGAAAACAGATTGGTAAAGAATATTTTGCCGTCATCGCTTGATGGCTCAAACAACACCACATCGCGTCCCTTGTATTGGGTTTGGTATTTTTGCATTCCGACCTGCATGCGCGAATGAATAATGGCGCGGAATGTTTGCGACAAAACGGTCGGCAACCCCCCCTCGATCAATTTCTCCATATGATGTTTGCCTTTGCGTTTTGCGGCATCGGCATTAAAAGGCACCAATGGATTGATGCAGAAAACCAGTTGCGCACCGGCATCCATTGCCA
>JAYTBF010000264.1:0-3462 GCA_043737175.1 Burkholderiales bacterium | reverse complement strand
TCATTGCAATCGCTCCCGTCCGGCCGCGGATCAACTCGCCAGCGAACTCAATGCCTTGCGGCCCCATTCGGCCGCGGTATTACAGGGTGACTTGCTGGCCTACAACGCCCTCAAAGGGTTGGTCCTCCAGGCGCAGTCGTGTTTTGGCCGTCTCGATGGCCTGGTCAACAATGCCTCGTCTTTTTACCCCACACCGACCGGCGAAATCACAGAAGATGACTGGCTCGATCTGATGGGATCGAACCTCAAGGCACCGTTGTTTTTGTCGCAGGCAGCCGCGCCGTATTTGCGTGAAAGCCGGGGTGCCATCGTCAACATCGTCGACATCCACAGTGACTTTCCCCTCAAGGGGTTTGTCATCTATAACACCGCCAAATCCGGCCTCGCCGGTCTGACCCGTTCGTTGGCTTTAGACTTGGCGCCGGATATTCGGGTCAACGGTGTCTCGCCCGGTGCCATATTGTGGCCGGAACAGTCCGGCACCTATTCGGAAACAGAACGAAAACGCATCATTGGACAAATCCCCTTGGCCGATGTTGGCCGCAGCGAGGATGTGGCCGGTGCGGTGAAATTTTTATTGTTGGATGCCCCGTATGTCACGGGACAAATTCTTGCCGTAGACGGCGGAAGATCACTTTGTTTATGAACTCAGTCTTAAGCCAAAAACAGCAACTTGAACACAACAAACTGGCCAAGCGCCTGCGCCGGCAAGTTGGCGAAGCCATCGCCGATTACAACATGATCGAGGAAAACGACCGCGTCATGGTTTGCCTTTCCGGCGGCAAAGATAGTTATGCGTTGCTCGATGTGTTACTGGGCTTAAAAGAAAAGTCGCCGGTGCCGTTCGATCTGGTCGCGTTTAATTTGGATCAAAAACATCCGGGCTACCCGGAACACATTCTTCCCGACTATTTGTCCAGTCTGGGCATTCCGTTTCGCATTGAGCAACAAGACACCTACTCAACCGTCAAACGCATCATCCCGGAAGGCAAGACCATGTGTTCGTTGTGCTCGCGCTTGCGACGTGGCGTGATCTATCGAGTGGCCGGTGAATTGGGCGCGACCAAAATTGCTCTGGGTCATCATCGTGACGATATCGTGCAAACGTTTTTCCTCAACGCGTTTTACGGCTCCAAACTCAAATCGATGCCACCCAAATTGGTGTCGGACAATGGAAAACATATTGTTATCCGGCCACTCGCCTATGTGGATGAACGCGATCTTGAAACCTATGCAGAGTGGAAAGCGTTTCCAATCATCCCCTGTGACCTATGCGGCTCGCAGGATAATCTGCAGCGTCAGCAAGTCAAATTGATGTTGCGTGATTGGGACAAGAAATTTCCGGGCCGCATCGAGAATATTTTTCGCGCGCTGGCCAACGCCTCACCGTCGCATTTGCTGGACCGGTCGCTTTACGATTTTGTGAATTTGCGCGCCAGCGGAGTCACCGATGTGGAGGGCGACAAGGTGTTTGATGAGGAGTCATTGTGCGCGACGCCTGCCGCCCCCGCCAACTCTGCACCGTCAGACAAATCAACGGCGCAGATAATTACCTTCAAATAGGCTGATGGCGGTACTGGGCTTTTGGTGACACCAGTTTGACGATGCCGACCACGATCAATACCGGCACGGCCAGCAATACCGCCAGTGGCAGCACCGCCATGATCAATCCAAAAACAGTGGCGATCAGCGCAATAACGACCGCCATGGCGACAATGCCTGCGACCAGAATCGCGACACCAAACAAAATCGCGACGGTGACGATTGCAACAATGATCAAAATCGGGATGGCAATCATCCAACCGATCATCGAGTCGGATAGGTCATGATCAAACATCATCAGGCCACCATCCCAGTTTTGGACCTGATGCAAATGGACCATGAGCCATGCTGCAGACACCAGCATCACAACGGCAAGTAGAAGCCAAATCAAAGCGCGGCTGGTGCGGCTGGAGTGAGATGAGGTCATTGCTGGGCCTTTCGAAATTGTTGAAGTAAAGAGATTCAAATGTTGGTTGATGAAACCATTCTTCAACATTGGTTTGCCTGCCGCCACCACAAGGTGACGGATTACAGAATTTGCCGCATAACTTGCTCACCGCCAGGGGATTAAGCTGTATTCCCATACAGCCAGCCATCGATTTGGCGTAAAGTATTGTTATGTCCGTTAACGCCTTATTGGTTGATTTCAATTCCTATTTCGCCTCCTGTGAACAACAGGTGCGGCCGGAGTTGCGTGGCCGGCCGGTGGGTGTGGTGCCAATGATCGCCGATACGACCTGTTTGATTGCGGCGAGTGTGGAAGCCAAAAAATTTGGTGTAAAAACACTCACCAATGTCGCCGAGGCCAAGAAACGCATTCCCGACATTGTGTTGGTGGTGGCGCGCCACGAAATTTATATCGACCTGCATCAACGTGCCGTAAAAGCCGTCGATGAAATTGCGCCGGTGCGCAAGGTACTGTCAATTGATGAAATGGTGTGTGACTTACCGTCAGGGTTCAAAACGGTTGAACGTGCCCGCGAATTATCGATGGATATCAAACGGCATTTGGCGGCAACGGTCGGGGAATACATGAAGGTATCGATTGGCATCGCGCCCAATCTGTTTCTGGCCAAACTCGCCTCGGACATGATGAAGCCCGATGGATTGGTGGTGCTGGAAGAACACGACGTACCCCACAAAATCGCCCATCTCGGTCTACGTGCCCTCAACGGGGTGGGTGAGAACATGGAAACTCGACTTCATCAAGCCGGTATCAAAACCATAGAGCAGTTGTACGCACAAACGCCTGATCAGTTACACAGCATTTGGGGCGGTGTCGGCGGATTACGTTTCTACAAAAAATTACGCGGTGAAGAAGTATCCGAGCCGCACAATGAAATGGGCTTCATTGGCCATTCCAATGTGCTCGCGCCGGAACTACGCGATAAAGACAATGCGCTGGCTGTGCTCAACCGCCTGACGCAAAAGGCAGCGATGCGACTACGCAAAGCGTGTCACACCACCGCTGGCATTGCCATCAAGGTGAAATTTCTCAATGCGCCCACCTTTGAAGCGACGTCGCGTCTGCAGGATACCCAAGACACGTTGGTGTTGATTCACGCCATCGAACGGCTGTGGCAAAAATATCCCAAACAAAAATCTGCCAAACCATTGCAGGTGGCGCTCACCCTCGGCAATTTGTTACCCGAGTCATCGGCAAATTATTCATTGTTTGGCCAGGCGGACGAAAGCGAAAAAAAACGCCTCAACGCCGCCATGGATGTGCTCAATAGCCGCTACGGTAAACGTGCGGCATACTTTGGCGGCGCACATCGCGCACTCGATCACGGCCGCCTAGCGATTGCTTTTAATCACATACCCGATGTTGAAACCGAAAGTTAATTTTCCATGAGTCTTGAAAACAACGTCACCATCATTACCGGTGCCTCGACCGGCATCGGTGAGGAACTCGCCTAT
>JAYTBF010000263.1:0-8482 GCA_043737175.1 Burkholderiales bacterium | reverse complement strand
ATTGATGCGTATGCCGCGGCAATTGAAGGCGGCGCACGGCTGGTGATCATTGATCATATTTTTTCCCCGCTGGCCGTGACGACACCGGTCGAGCCACTCTTGGCGATGTGCAAACAGCGCGGCATTCAAGTGTTGATCGATAGCGCCCATGCACCGGCATTGTTGCCGCTGGCGCTCGATACCCTTGGTGATTTGGGTGCTGATTGGATCGTCGGCAATTGTCACAAGTGGCTGTGCGCGCCCAAGGGTTGCGGTTTTATTTTTGCCACCGAAAATGGTCAGCGTGATTTACATCCGCCGGTAATTTCCAATTATTTTGGCCAGGGCTTTGAAAAAGAATTCGCCTGGACCGGCACGGGTGACTTCACTGCGCGGTTGTCGATTCCGGCGGCGCTCGATTTTATCGAGGCCCTCGGTGTGGTGCGGTATCGCGAAGCCTTAACCAAACTGGCACGGGAAGCCGCCGCGATGCTCAGTGCGGCGTGGAATGTACAACCCGGCGCGCCTGCGGAAATGTTCACCAGCATGGTCACGCTGCCGCTGCCAATTACCGAGGTCGGCACACCGGAAGGCGTGCATCGTTGGCGCGCAACGTTACTGAGTCAACACAATGTGGAAGTGCCGATTCATTTGATCAACGGCCGCTTGTGGGTACGCATTTCGGCGCAGGTGTATAACGAAATGTCGGATTACGAGGCGCTGGCAAAGGCGTTTTGATCAACCGAAAACAATCTCTTGACAATACCCATATTGGGCACGACAATGCCCAATATGGGTATAAACAAAAAACCTGCCGTCGTAAAACCTGCTCGCAAGCCGAAGCCAGCGGCGACCCTTGCCCCCAAGGTGACCGCAAAAAAAGTGACGGTGCGCGAATCCCGCGCAGCCTATCGGGTCGACCCGCGCGCCGATTCAATTAACACCCCGTTTGCTGGCAGCGGTTTGGCGGATGCGCTTTTTACCACTACCCAGCAACGGGTGCTGGCGTTGTTTTTTGGTCGGGCGGATCGCAGTTTTTTCGCCAACGAAATAATCAACCTGACCGGCTCCGGCTCAGGCGCAGTGCAGCGAGAGCTGGCACGGCTGGAAGCGACCGGCTTGGTCACCGCCCACTGGATTGGCAATCAAAAACACTATCAAGCCAATGCGGCATCACCCATTTTTTCTGAGTTATTGGGCATCGTCCAAAAAACCGTCGGCCTTGCCGAGCCGCTGCGCATAGCTTTGCTGCCGCTGACATCACAAATTCGCGCGGCCTTTGTATATGGCTCGATCGCTAACAGTCAAGATTCCACCGCAAGCGATATCGATGTCATGGTCATCAGTGATGACCTCGCCTATGCCGATCTATTTGCCGCTTTGGAGCCCATCACCATTACTCTGGGTCGTGCCGTCAATCCAACCGTGCTCTCACAAAAAGAAGTAGCCAAACGCGTCAAGGCCGGCAATGCCTTTATTCAGCGCGTGATGGCGCAACCCAAAATCTGGCTGATCGGCAGCGAACATGACCTCGGCGTTTGACAATCTTGTTGGTGTCGGCAAACCACTCAAGGTGGAGCCACCGGATGAAATGGAATTCACCAGCTTGGTGCGCTCAGGCCAACTACGACTTGCCGACGCGCAAATTGCCACTGATAGGCGAACGCGAATAAGCTGCGCTCTCGATTCAAACCCTATGGTGTTTTTTGGAGGTATCGCATGACCTGGATCGTCACCAAATATTTGATCACCGCCGGTATGGTGGTGCTCATTTCCGAAATCGCCAAACGCAGTGACCGCCTCGGCGGGCTGATCGCTGCGCTGCCGTTGGTCACGGTGCTCACGCTGGTTTGGTTGTATGTCGAATCACAACCGACTGAAAAAATTGCCAATCACGCTTGGTATACGTTTTGGTATGTGTTGCCCACCCTGCCGATGTTTTTGGTGTTCGGTTTATTGTTACCGCGTATTGGGTTTTGGTGGACGTTGGCAGCGTCTCTCGCGATCACGCTGGTATGTTTTGTAGTGTTTGCGGCGGTGGTGAAACGGTTCGGCATCGTGCTGTGGTGATTTTGTAGATGCGGAGAGCTGGATAACTCGTGCGGACTCGTCTATTTTTCAGAACCGATTAGTCAGATGTTGTTTGGACTGGATCCCAGCCTTCGCTGGGATGACGGGACTCCGCGGACAACGTAATGTCTTTGAGCGGCGTTAAAGAACGACCGATTTAAGAGTTATCAATTGTCGTCCCATCATAACGCTCACAACCAAACACTTCACCTTCGCCCCAGAGAATCCTGACCGAGCATGCTTAAAGGTGGGGGCTGGTCCCCGGTCCGGCCCATATCAAATTGAAAGCTCCGTGCGTTTACATTCTGGCAAGTCAAAAAAACGGCACGCTCTACGTCGGGGTGACATCCGATCTGGTCAAACGGATTTGGCAACACAGGAATGATTTTGCTGATGGATTTTCGAAAGAACACCATGTGCATCAACTCGTTTGGTACGAATTGCACGAAACCATGGAATCTGCAATTACACGAGAGAAAAACATCAAGGCGTGGAAACGACTGTGGAAATTGGATTTGATCGAAGCGTTTAATCCAGCGTGGAATGATTTATTTGATCAAATTGTGTAATGGGTAAGGACTGGGACTGGATCCCAGCCTTCGCTGGAATGACAAAACTTATTGCGGATACCGAGCCGTCACTAAGATGACGACGCAATAGGCTGATATTTCATCCAAAAACCGCCATCTCAGCTCGTCGCCCCAGCGGAGGCTGGGGCCCAGTCCACACCACAATCTGATCAAGTCGATCGCACCAACCGGCACGATATATCCACGCACGTCACTACCGACGCATGTGCCGCTGCCGTTTACCAAAATTAAGCGCGCGTCCGGCGAGCAAGGTCTCGACCAAAAAACACAACAGCGCGGATACAAAACAGGCCACACCAATCATGAATGTCCATGGTACAAAACGATTGGTACGCGCGGCGGTAGTTTCCCCAAGGAACAAGGTGATGACGGTGGCGGCGATCAGTGTCGCGGCGAGTATCTGCAACGTGATGGCGGCGTTGACCAGAATGGCGCGTTTGTGCAACAGAACCAGTTCACGACGCACCTCGCCTGCATGCGCCAGCTCCTCACCCACCGGCACCGCATCGAGCCGCTCTTCGAGGATCCGACCACGATCAATAATTCGTGCCAACCGGGCAGCGAGTGCGGCGAGCATGGCGGCGATAGCGGTGAGCATAAACACCGGTGCAACGGCGAGCTGAATGCTCTGGGCGACGGTATCTTGCATGGTGATTTTTTACCCTGTGTGTTTAGCGTAAATGTTTGTCGAAGAAAATATGCGTGCGATCCCACGCCAATTTTGCAGCAGCGGAATCGTACACGTCAGCGCGCGAGTTATTAAAAAACGCGTGGTCGGCATCGTAGCGATGTATTTCAACGTCGTGATGAATTTCCTTTGTGGCAGCAACCAAGCCGTCCACCGCAGCTGGCGTGCACCAGTCATCACGGTTGGCGAAGTGCCCTTGAAACGGCGCTTTGATGTCGGCCGGGGCGGCAAAGTCCGCCGGCGGGATGCCATAAAAACATACCGCCGCATCAACACCCGGCACATGCACCGCCGCGGCAATGGTCAATGCACCGCCCATACAAAATCCGACCACACCCACTTTGGAAACCGCACCATTTGGCGTGCGGCTACCAAACACATGCAGGTAATACACCGCGCCTTGAATATCTTGATGGGTGGCATCGGGAAAATTGAGCCCACCCATCATGTGGCCGGCCTCATCGGCGTCGGTCGCCACCCGGCCTTTATACAAATCTGGCGCGAGCGCGTTGTAACCGCGCTCTGCGAATCGATCGGCGACCGATTTGATGTGATCGTTTAATCCCCACCACTCTTGAATGATTACCACGCCCGGCAAACCTTCGCCGGCGCGCGCCAGGTAGCCGTTGGTCTGGCCTCCATCCGGCCGTGCGAACTTAATGATTTCACCCATGATCACTCCTTGCGTTGACGTGCATAGACTTGAATTGACGCGGCGACGATCCCGCCCACACTGATACTTTAAAGCAGGTTGGTGTTTTGATGCGGCGGGCAGCGATTTTTTGCGTGCGCGCAGACCGCAAATGGAAACAAAAACACGCCATCTAGCGCGCGCCTTCAGGCATTATTGGCTGAAAGTGCGCGATCAATTGTGCGGAAAGTTGTGCATGAAACGCGCGAAATCGACTGTCAAAAACAGCGGGCGATAATCATATTGCGACCACGCTGCTTTAGCATGGCCGCAGGAAGCTCCATCAGCCTTTGTCGCTGTTTGTGTAGGGTGCAATATTAGTCGCGCCCGACGGCCTGAGCGCGCACTTCGCCGCCCGGAAATGCCGCGCTATGCACGTTGTAATACATTCCCCCGCTCGCAAACGCAGCGGCCTGTGTCGCGGTGAAGGTCGCGTTCGCCGCCGCAGTCCAAGTGCCCGGGCTGGTTTGGGTAAAACCAATCGTCACGCCGCCATTGCTGCCTGCGGGCGCGGTGTGAATATGTGCCGCCGAGGGGTTGACCACGGTTGAGGTCACGGTGAACGAAGCGGCCAGTGTGACGGGATTAAATTGGCCGGTGCCGCGCCCGGTTGCCGTAGTGTTATTGGCCGGCACTTCCTGCGCCCCACTCAGATTGCCGGTCCGAATCACGTTACCGATTTGGCCGCGCACTTCGCCGCCTGGAAAAGTTGCGCTGTGTGCATTCATATACATGTCGCCAAACAATAACGACTGCAACTGCGCCGTGCTGATCACAGTCGGTGCCATCGCCCAGATGCTGCCGCCCGCCACCGTTTGCGTGAAACCAAACGTGACCCCACCGTTGCTGCCAAAGATTGCCGTATGAATATGCGCGGCGGTGGTGGCCATACCACTGGTGGTGAGGGTGCCATTGAGGGTGAGATTTTGCCGATTGACCACAATCCGCGCCGACCCGGTCGCGGTCGAATCATTGGCGGGCACTTCTTGTGCGCCGCTCATGGCGACATCAAATACGCTGACCCCAATCTGGCCGCGGATTTGACCACCCGGATTGGTGGTGCTGTGCACATTGAAATAAAGATTACCGGCCAAATAACTGGCGTACTGCGCCTCGCTAAAAGTGATATTGGCTGCCGATGCCCACACACCACTGCCGGGCGCTGTTTCGGTCAGGGGCACAATCACCGGGCCATTGATACCCAATGCACCATCGTGAATATGCGCTGCGGTAGCGGTGATGCCAGTGGTGGTGACACGTGCCACCAGTGCACGCGTGGCCGGATCAACTGCGATCACGCCGGTGCCGGCGGCGGCGGTGGTAACCGGTGGATTTTCCTGACTGCCAGCGAGGGTCGCGCCACGCACCACCTGACCGACCTGGCCGCGAATTTGTCCGCCGGGAAATGCCGCGCTATGCACATTGGCATACATCGCGCCACTACCCAGCGCCACGCGTTGCTCAATGGTCAAGATGGTTCCGGGCGGTGCGCTCCAAATACCGCTGCCGACGGTGGATTCGACCAACGGTATGGACACCCCAGCGTTCACGCCGACCGGTGCAATGTGCAGATGGGCCGCCGTGCCCACCACTCCGGTGGTGGTGATGGTGCCGGTTAATGCGCCGGTCTGGGTGTCGAGGCTGAACGATCCGCTACCTGCTGCGACGGTCAAAACCGGCGGATTTTCCTGATCCCCTGAAAGCGTTACTGCATAACTGATCGGAGCGGGGGGTACGGGTACCGGTCGGCTATCACCACTGCCACTACAGGCGCTAAACAATAGGGCAACCAGACTGGCAAGCAGCGCAATAGTGAATTTTTGCTGAATGTGATCCAAGAATAAGAGTTGCATGGTGTTTCCTCGCTAGTGGCCACCGAATGAATCGATGCGACGGCGTCATCGTCAACCTGTCACGTCACGGCGGGCGGCTTGTCGCCGCCGGCAGCTGTCCAATGCAGGCAAAATTCAATACGCACGAACTGGACAACCGGATGTCAGATTAAGCCTTTTTTGCCGGTGCAAAATTGACTTATGACAAGACCCACCACACCTGCCGTCGGCATCTTGATTCGGCAAGATTCGGGCAAATTGGGCTAACTTCGACGGGCGCAGTCGGTCGGCGCAAGAAATATCTGCAGACGGCCCAGTTCGGCCGCCAGCTCGCGCGCAATCCCACGCGGCGCGGCACCGGTGACATAGCCGATGTCGGTTTGAAGCTCACCGTCCAACACACTGACATTGGCCCAACCGATGACCTGTTCGCGCCACAACAGCGGCAACGCGTAATAACCCAGCTTGCGTTTGGCCGCGGGGGTGTAGGCTTCAAATCGATACGCCCAACCCCAAAACAATTCAAACCGTTTGCGATCCCAGACGATTGGATCAAACGGCGCCAATAGCCGTACCTGATCGTCACCCGCATGCCGCGCTGCCCCAACCTTGGCATCCAATGGCCAATACCAATCGACCCCATCTATACGGGTGTGATTCAAACGTTGTTTGGCGCGTTTGATGGCGGCGGCTAACTCGAGGCGCCACTGTGGCACACCATATTGCAAACGATTGACCAGACTGGCAAATCCGCCGCTCGGAATCGGTGCGTATTTTTTGATCACCACATCGATTAAGGCGTCGATTGTTGCCGCCACGGCCGCGGGTTCTTCACGACCGGTTTGGGAAGGATTGTTATGGTCAGCCAACGCCGGTGCATACAATCGAATGCCCTTTTCCCGTTTGGCGATACGGATCAATCCGCGATAGTGCATGGCGTCGAGCAGATGGGTGGTGGCGTTTGAGGACCCACCCCAGTTGTTGGTCGACACACCGTGCTGAAAATGTGCCTCGACCTGACGCGGATGCACCGGCCCGTTTTCGCTGACAAAATTCAGAATGGCGGCGGCGCGTTTTTTGGTTGCCGCATCCCATGGCGTGCGCGCAGTACGGGGATGCATGCGGGCGTGAACAGCGCGCGATACAAAACCGTAATTCACAAAAAAATCTTCTTCGATTGCCAACTTCGGATACCGTCTTTCCAGGTCGCCCGCCAAATAGTTTTTTACGCGGTGCCGCAAGATGAGGTCTTGCGCACGCGCGGGCGCACGAATCGGATCGGCCTGCACAAACCCCAGGCGATCGATGGCGCGCGCCAAAGTGGTCGGTGTGAACAAGGTGTTGTTGATCGCATAACGACGCAAGTCCGCAAGAGTGATGTTGGATGCCGTCACTTTTTTCTCAATCGAAGAACGCGGCTTTTTGATCTTTGGGCAATTTTTTTACCGCCGCCTCGGCGCGCGACGCGGCACTGCGATCGGAAAATTGTTTGATGGCAATCACACGAGTGGGTGGATTGGCACGCGTATAACGCGCGCCCACTCCGGCGCAATGTTCGTTAAAGCGCCGCTCAAGGTCAGTGGTGATGCCGGCGTAAACGGCGCCACTTTCACATTCCAGCAAATACAAAATCCACATAGAGTTGGCGTTGGTGATGGGTGATGGGTGATGGGTGATGGGCACCGATTAAAACACGAGCGGGGGCGGGTTGTTTCAGGCGAATATGGTCGGGGAAGCGCTGACAGAAACGAGTTTGAAAACTGTTGTCCGCGGGGTAATTCCGATCAGTAATTCTTCAATTGTTGTCGCCCCAACAAAGTCCTGAATTAAAACAGAATCCATCGTCGCAGCGTCATGCCGTCGACATCGCGATTATTTTTCATCGGGAAGCGCTGCAGCTGACCCAAAGCGGTCATAGAAATTTCCCGAAAGCGGTCATTGGATGTCCGCGCTAAGGCGGTCGTGGCTAGGTAACAGTGTTTGCATTGCCGACCTTTTCGTTAGTTGGCTTTGCTTAGCTTTTGCCACATCTTAAAGTTGTCCAGGTACTTTCCCATTTGCGCAGAACAATGATTGACCGATTGGCGCTCCCTTTTGTTCAGGCCATACTTGGATGCAGACAAATCAAGATCCCACAGGACGTCGAGTTCGGAGCGAACGGACTCTTGAAACAGTTCATAAGAGTCGTTCGGAACGGGCGTACAAACTAATGAACGCGTTTTAGGATTGCTCAGATATTCCACTAACTGCTTTCGATTCTTGTAAATCGCCGCACGAATCGCTAGATTTAATTGCTTTCCACTCGGCAACGAATTACGAAGTTCGCCATCGGCACTGGAGTCCCCAATTTGTGGGCCGGTACTATCGGGCCCGCCGACCACTTTCTTGAGCGCAGCTGGCACATCCCCATAAAGGGAAGTGGAGGTGATGGCGATCATAAGGATTACGAGTCGAATGGAAGTCATTACTAATTCTTACTCGGGATTCTGTCGAAACTCTGGCGAATCAGGAACCATCTGGGAACCGCCGGTAATGGCCGATCCATTCGACCGGCTGGTTAGGCAACATCTGCTGCCGCCAATTGTGCGCGCAGTTGAAAGATTTCTTTCTCAAGTTGATTCGGCGCAATGAT